>NZ_VPDL01000035.1:0-17525 GCF_013417705.1 Acinetobacter sp. YH12235
AAGCACGTAGTGTTCATGGATTTCTAGGAGGGATTTACGCGTCCTTGTGTGCATATCAACTGATCCATAAAAATAAGCCAACAATTCAAATTATGAAGTCATCGGCTTAAGCAGGATTCGGGTTATTTATAATCTTAGAATCTAATAAAAACCCAAGCAAACTAACTCGGGTTTTGTTAAATTTATTCATACTCACTATAATTTTGTATTTTCCAAATACAAACACCTAATTTTGTAGTGCCAAAAACTTCTCAATCGCCTGCTGTGCGATCTCCGCATCCTGGAACGACTTCACTCCAGAAACACCCATCGCACCAACCAACTGACCCTGATACAGAATCGGCTCACCACCTTCTAACATCCCAGAAAAAGTATCCATCGTCAGAAAGCCCATTTGACCGCCTTTGATAATATCTTCAAACAGTTTGGATGGGCGGCGACTAATGGCAGAACAACGTGCTTTTTCCAGACACAGGTTTGCTGTCATCGGTGAAGCACCATCCATACGCTTCATTGCCAGCAAATTGCCAGTTTCATCAACTACAGCAATACTAACATTAAAGCCATTTTCTAGCGCATATTCATAGGCCTGATTTAACAAAAACTCAGCGTCGCTTAAGGTCAGATAATGTTTGGTTTTCATTCAACTATCCAATTTCTAATTTATCAATTTCAAATCTTTGCGGTCTAATTAAAAGAATAAAATAAGCCCGAAGGAATTCGGGCTTATGTTCCCTCTCCTTTTAGGAGAGGGTTAGGGAGAGGTTGTATTACCCTTTCATTTCAGCAAAAGTTTCTTTAGCCGCTTGAATCGTAAATTCAATATCTTCATCACTATGCGCAGCTGAAATAAATCCTGCTTCAAATGCAGATGGAGCCAGGTTCACACCACGACTTAACATGCCATGGAAGAATTTCTTGAAAGCTTCTACGTCACATTTCAGCATTGAATCAAAGCTGGTGATGTCTTCTTGATCAGTGAAGTACAGGCCAAACATGCCGCCCACTTGCTGGGTCTTGAATGGAATACCGGCTTCATCCGCAGCTGCTTGTAAACCTGCAAGAAGTTTTTCAAGTTGAGCAGTCAGTTTTTCATAAAAACCTGGCTCACGCAGATGTTTAAACATCTCGATCCCGGCACGCATTGCTAGCGGGTTACCGGACAAAGTACCTGCCTGATACACGTTACCTAGTGGCGCGATGCATTCCATCACTTCACGCTTACCGCCAAAAGCACCGACTGGCAACCCCGCACCAATAATTTTACCCAAAGTCGTTAAATCAGGAGTCACGCCATAATGTGCCTGAGCACCACCAAGACCCACACGAAAGCCTGTCATCACTTCATCAATAATGAAGACTGAACCATGTTCGTCACAGACATCACGTATCGCTTGCAGGAAACCATCAATCGGTTTCACCAGATTCATGTTCCCTGCCACTGGCTCTACGATCACACCCGCGATTTCTGAACCGAACTTGGCAAAGCATTCTTTTAAAGTCGCAATGTCGTTATAAGGAAGGGTTAATGTATGTTTGGCAAAATCAGCAGGTACGCCCGCAGAAGTCGCTTCCCCTTCGCCTTTAGTTAACAGGCCAGAACCTGCTTTTACCAGCAGCGAGTCAGAGTGCCCATGATAACAACCTTCAAATTTTACGATTTTGTCACGTCCGGTATAACCACGCGCCAAGCGGATCGCAGTCATGGTCGCTTCAGTACCAGAATTCGTCATACGTACCAATTCAATGGATGGCATGATGTCGCAAATGATATCTGCCAAAGTGGTTTCATGCACGGTTGGTGCACCAAAGCTTAAACCATCAACAGCTGCATCTTGCACCGCTTTAATGATTGATGGATGCGCATGACCCAGAATCATTGGGCCCCATGAACCCACATAGTCCACATAGCGCTTGCCATCGACATCGTACAGATAAGCACCTTGTGCTTTCTCGATAAAGATAGGCGTACCACCCACGCCATTGAAAGCACGTACAGGTGAGTTAACACCACCCGGAATATGTTTATTGGCTTGTTTAAATAGTTGTTCTTGCTTTGGAGATAAACTCATGAGAATCACTCAACTCAAAAATACAATAAGAAATAAAAATTAAGCTTGTTCAGCAAATAGTTCCGACCAGTCATACACTCGTTGACCGACAGTAGACATCGAGCGGCCTAAAACATCACTAATGACCGCACAAAGATCAGCGCCGGCTTCAATGACTTCTTTACCGTTTTCAACTGTCAAACCACCAATGGCACAGATTGGTACATTCAATTTTTCTTTAGCCAGTTTCAAGGTTTCTAAACCAATATTGCCCGCTTCTGGCTTGGTGTCAGTCGCAAAGATCGCACCAAATGCCACATAGTTTGCACCATCCGCAATGGCTTGTTCTGCAAGCTCAAGTGAGTTGTTGCAACTGCGACCAATCAAAACATTTTTAGGCAAACGTTCAACAGCTTTCTGGATTGAACCATCATCCTGACCCAAATGCACGCCTACGCCATATTTTACTGCAGTTTCCAAATCGTCATTAATCACAAATGGAACTTTGTACTGTTCACACATTTGTTTCATATATTCGATTTCGTAAGCCTGATCTTCTTTCGCTACTTTTTTACGACGATACTGAAGTACCGCAACTTCATAAGTCGCCATTGCACCTTCAAGTTTTGCTAGGAGAAGTTCAATAGGATCATCATTGGTAATTAAATATAAACCGCGCATGACTGCCGCCATTCAAAATACATACGCTATTATAGGCATAAATGGGCGAGTTTCCCCATCCTAAACACTGAATAATACCCGATTCAGGGATTAGATTATTATTTGTACTTTTTATACAGGTGATTGATCAATATCCCTATTTTCAGTGATAGGCGACTGCGAGAATTTACGTTTTAATGGTTTTATAACAATAATGATAAAGTGTTAATGCTTACGCCCTCCGACAAACGCTTTTAGGATTTTGCAGATAACTTAGTGGAGAAGTTGCAAAATTCTGAAAGCGATTTTTTTATGTCCGGATTTTACGATTCCTGTGTATAAAATTGCTTGAATACTATTAATCACAAAACTTAAAGAAAACTTCAAAATACCCAATTTCAGGGATAGGTCTACATGCATTAAAGGATTTAAATAAGTTCGAACACAACACATAAATAGAAAAGCAAAAGCTGTGTTTTATCTACCAGATCCTTTCTAGCTTTGGGTAAACCGTTTATGGGGAGACGTGTCAAAGCTAGAAAGGATCGACCCATCTAAGCAGAACTGACCATCTTATCTCTCAAACTTGGTTCATTCATCTCGTGAATATTTTCTAAATCATTCAGATAAATTAAAAATACGTCAATGCAGATCTTTCTATTTTTTTAAATATAAAAAAAGCCCGGAGAAGGTCGCTCCAGGCTTGGAAAACTGATTTATTCAGTGAATTATACTCTTTGATAAAATACTGAATAAGCAATAAAACAATTAATAGAATAATAACTCTACACTTGCAAGTGTTTTTATCGTTTTTATTGCAATACTTAAGCATAAATCCGATAAAACGTCATAAGCCCTAACTTGGAATTTTGTCGTGCTTACGATCGACCAGGCTCAGGTTACCACGTAATACATCGGCAAACATACGCCAGTCTGAAATAAAACTGTATAGCGGCTGTTTAAAGCTGGCCGGTTTATTCTTTTCAAAAATGAAATGACCAATCCAGGCACAGGCATAACCTGAGAGTAGTCCATAGGCCAGATATTTAGCTTTACGCTGATGAAGGGCTTTGCTAAAAAAATATAAACCGATACTGCTGCCTGCGACATGCAAACGGCGGCTCATAATATGGCGATGCTCGGTTAGATAAAACCGGTAAAACTCATGATAGTCATGAATCGGCATTTGTGGAGAAGTCAGTTCTGCAATCTCATTGCTCGGCTGCACTTGTGCATTCATTATCATCATCCTGATCTTTTTTCTTCACCTTAGCGCATAATTTAGGCAATTAAAAGTACCTTTATTTTCATGTAATTCTGTACCTGAATTTGGCTTAGATATTGAATTGTCATGCTTTCAGTAGAAACCGGCGAATGAGATCAGCATTTTAATTTTTCCATTTCCATTTTTTTCAATCGGTCAAGTCTTACATCAGATTGGTTTTTCGTTACAATCAGCCGCTCAAAAGTCTAAAAAATATTTCCGTTTCATATCGGAATTTCATGCAAGCGAATAAAAATTCAATTTATTTTTTAATATTTTTCAATAAATTGAATAGACAGGATGATTATCATGGTTGAAGTTGAACTCAAGTTCCAGATTCCCGCGGCACGCCGTACTGCCCTGCTTAAGGCACTTGATCCCAAGAAATCTCAACAGATCCTGCTTCAAGCCAAATACTATGATACTGCAGACCGTCAACTGGCCCAGCATGGAATTGCCCTACGCCAACGATTAGAAGGCAGTCGTTGGGTTCAGACGTTAAAAGCGGCAGGCAAAAGCCACATTGAACGTTTCGAGCATAATCATGATCTGGGTGAATTAGAATATTCTCCTGAGCTGGACCTGAGTATTTACAAGCAGTCTGCTGAAGCGCAAACCTTGCTTAATCGTGCTTTAGGTGATCAGTTTGACCAGCTGCAATTGCAGTTTGAAACCGATATTGCCCGTACCTTGCGCGTGATTGAATATGAAAACACATCAATCGAAGTCAGCCTGGATATCGGCTGTATTCGCACGCCTCATGCTGAACAGGAAGTGCATGAAGTTGAATTCGAGTTAAAGCATGGCTCAATTCAGGATTTGCTGGCCTTTAGTTTTGAATGGGTCAAAAAATATCAGCTGTGGCTGGATGTACGCAGTAAGGCAGAAATTGGGAATTTGTTAGCGACTCATCAGAATGTAAGTCCCGCTACTTTTGCCAAAGAATTCCAGATCAGCAAAAAAGACAGTGCGGGTAAAAACCTGTGTCATCTAGTGGCCCAGCAAATGCAGCACCTGTTACCCAATATTGCGGCAATCTCCGCGCAAGTGGCAGAGCAGGAACATATTGATCAGGCACAACAGGCCTTGGATCATCTCTATCTGACCCTACTTTTGTTTAAAGATTGGCATCCCCAAGTTTCAGACAAATGGGCGCATCAACTTGCCGCATTTAAACATCAGTTTGAACATCTGCAACATTTACAGCACATGCAAAACACTCTGGCTGGCTTCCTGCAAAATCCTATGACCGCAGAGAACCTGACTAAAGATATTCTCTATGCCAAAGAGAAGCTGGGCAATCTGGTGAAATCCACCCAAAATGTGCATCACTATCTGGAATTGCTGATCTTCAGCTTAAGTACAAATGAAGCTAAGCCGCTGGAATTGAAATCTGCAGCGCAAACTACCTTGCAGCAACAATACAAAGTCTTGCAGGAACAGATGAACCAGACTGATATTACCAATTTTGAGAGTCTGGATCAGCTAGCAATTCGCATTCAGGAATTAAAATTCAGCTTCCCAATTTTGACCACGATTTATGATGTCAAAAACCTACAAAAATACAGCAAGGCTTTAAATGATGCACAGCAGGCAGCAAATGAATATCAGACATTGGCCTCCTCTGCCCTGTATATCCAGCAGACTGAGCTGGAAGCCAGTGACTGGTTTGTGTTGGGTTGGCTGACTGCCAAGCAGGAAGTCTATGCACAGCGCTTACTGGAAGCGACAGAACAGTTTCTGGTCAGCCGCAAATTTCTTAAATAAGTATTTAACTGACTTTCAAAGCACGCTACGGCGTGCTTTTTTGTTGCACAAGCACATCACAATACTTTTGTTGTTTGGTCTATATTGATTGTTATGAGCCTCATCGAGAAGGAATGGCCCGATGGCAGAAATCGAACTCAAATTCCAGATTCCGCAAAGTATACGTCACCAATTCGAACAAGATTTTCAGCAGTACGGGCCGACTCGACATCATTTATGTGCCAAATACTTTGATACTTCCGATCAGCAGTTACAGCAGCACAAAATTGCACTCCGGCAGCGTCTGGAAGATCAGCAATGGTTTCAGACCTTAAAAGCACCGAGCCAGCATCAGTTTGAACGCTTTGAGCTGGAAGAAAGACTGGATGCCGCACCGGACAACTGTGATTTAAAAGCTTATGCCAAGCATAAACAGGCTCGGAAGATTCTAAAACAGGCACTTCACACCCTAGATACGTCTCTGACTCTACAATTTGAAACTGATGTAGAGCGGGATCTCTGGATTGAAAATTACCGAGGAAGTCAGATTGAAATTGCACTGGATAGAGGTGAGATTCGTTCTAATGGCCAGACCTTGGATATTTATGAAGTTGAATTTGAGCTCAAAAGTGGCAAACTTGATGACTTAATTGATTTTGTTAAACCCTGGATTCAACGTTATCAGTTATGGCTGGATGTACGCAGCAAATCTGAACGTGGTTATGCTCTGCTGAATAATAAAACTGATCTTCCGGTCCAGCATCAGACAACCTTAGAGCTCGCAGCTAAAGACGATATTCATCATATCTTGCAAAAAATTATCACCAACTGTCTGACGCACCTGTTTCCCAATGCGACGGCGATTGCGCTAGAAAATTACAATAGTGACCATGTGCACCAGGCCCGCGTCGCTATCCGGCGTTTACGCAGTGCCTTAAAAATCTTCCAGCCCTATCATCAGGATTTGCCAGAGGAATGGCAGGATCAGTTACGCAATATCTTCCAGCAATTAGGCTCTACTCGGGATCGCGATGCTTTAGCTGAAAGTCTGCTTCCTCAGCTAGAAGCTGCGGGTTCACCAGTATTGCAGTTGCCTCCAGCCCAACAGGATCAGGCAGATATTAGCCAATTATTCAGAAAGCCAGCTACGATGGAGCTGATACTGGAGCTACTACAATTTAGTCAGGATCAGAGTGCAAACCAGCAAAAGTCCTCGCATAAAATCCTGTGTAAAGGACTCAGCAAACTGCATCAGAAAGTCTGTGCAGATGCAGAGAATTATCAGGAACTGGATATTGAATCACGCCACCGAACCCGCAAGCGGGTTAAACGCTTGCGTTATAATGTGGAATTTCTGCAAAGCCTGTTTCCGGAAAAGGAAATCAAAAGATATCTGAAAGCGTTAAAGCCCTTACAGGAGACTTTAGGTCATTATAATGACCTGTTTGTCGCAGAAAGCCTGTATAGGCCTTATGCCAAAAAACATTCCAAGGCATGGTTTGTCATCGGCTGGCTCACCGCAGAACAGCAGCATCTGTCGGAACAGGCTGCCGAGCAGTTACAAAAATTTTCTCACACCCAGCCATTCTGGTAAGAGATAAATAGACAAAATTGCTCTAGCGATATTTTCCATATACTTTCCAGGTATTGTTATCAGCTAATGGATCGCTATAACTATCGCTGCGCTGCTTACGCGGCTTATCACGGGCATCAACCAGTTCAAAATGTGGTTCGACACTGAGGACGATGCCATTCACATAGAACCGAGTCCGGGTGTATTCACTTTGACCATGCTGGAATACATAAGTACGCAGATCTACAAATTCACGATGTGCCACCAAAGCTGCCGTTTCATCACTGTCTAGCCAGCGTTGCATGGCCTGAATCTGTTCCGGTTCAAATTGCCCACATTTTTCAATCAGGCTGGCAATACCACGAAAAGTTTTGGATTCTTTGGCGCGGGTTTTATTAATCCGGATGCGGTCCACATGAAAATAAAATAAGGGCAGATTCAAATGACTTGGCAAATGAATCGCATCCAGGACTTCATCTTCCATAAAAGGCTGAAACAGATCCTGCGCCCTTTCAATCAGACCCAGCCATTGCTTGTAATATTCTTCGACCTGCGACTTGGTGCCATAATAAATTGGCAATCCTTCCACATTGGCCAGATTTGCCGGTGGCCAGATATTCTGGCGCAATAAGGCAATATCACTTTTCAGGCTCTGTACAGCAATTGCATCTTGCATGAGATTCACATTTTTATTGCTTAGGCTATTTTTAGATTAAGGCAAAGGTTTAGTTTCTGCAAGGCTTTGCCTATAATTAGTGATTAAGATTTTATTATCAGGAAAAATTCATGGTTCAAAAGATTGAAGCAACCGATGTAACCGAAGAAGAAGCGTTAAATGCTGCATTCTTTGAACGTGCTGATGAATTTATTAAACAGGCCAACGAATTTAGCCGTGTAGAAAAAGGCTCTCAGGAAAACCCGGCAGAAAAACGTGGTCAAGTCAGTGCCGCAATGCTGTTTGGTACTGCCCGCTTTAATACCTGGGTCGCTGCCAACAATTTCAAAGATGGTAACGAGATGCGCGACGCTAAAGATCAGGTCATGTCTTATATCTTGCAGCAATTTCAGATGATGCTGGAAGATAACTATGATGAATACTGTGAGCAGTTTGAAAACTATTTACGTTTCCGTCGTAATGAAGAGTTTCATGCCAACAAGCATCAACACGACCACGATCATTAATAAAAGCCCTACGGGGCTTTTTTTAAATCTTTGATTTTTAATTTGACTTTAATGCTGCATTTATCCTATAAAAAATGAATAAAAATTAAACGACGATCAAAAATATCATGCAGCAACTGCCCTTTCCGATTATAGATCCGCATATTCATCAATGGGACCCTTATACCACACCGCATGCCGCAGCCTCAGCCGTAAAATTATTTGGCAAACATCCCAAACTGCTGAACAAAATGGTGCGACTGATCAAGCCCAAAGCGGTGATCGATACCATTGGTCTGACCGAACATCTGACCGCGCCTTACCTACCTGAAAATTATAAACGTGACATCGGTCATTATCAGGTGGAACAGATTGTTCATATAGAAGCAAGCTGGCATGAGCATAAAGGTACTGGCGTGGTTAATGAAACCAGGTTTATTGCCGGGCTGCCTTTTGCTGAACAGAATATTCAGCTAGGCGGCATTGTGGCTACAGCTGATCTTCGTCAAAAAAACTTTAAACAGCTGCTGCAATTACATCAGGAAGTTTCGCCTAAATTACGTGGTATTCGTAAAATGGCATCGTTCCATGCCGATAAAGGCATTCATGCCTGGACCGATGAACCGCATTTATACTGCAATAAGAAATTTCTGAAAGGATTTGAGGAATTAGCCAAAGCCAATTTAAGTTTTGATGCCTGGGTTTATTCTACCCAAATTTCTGATGTGGCCCATCTGGCCAAAACATTTCCTGAAACGCCGATTGTGCTGGATCACTTGGGCACACCTGCCGGCATCTTTGGGAAAGTCGGTAAAGCAACAGGACAAACAGCACAGCAGCGAGACTATATTTTTCAGACTTGGAAAGAAGACTTGGCTGAACTGGCAAAATGTCCGAATGTGTATAGCAAAATCTCCGGTCTGTTTATGCCTGTACTCGGTCACCGTTTTCATTTAGATCGAAAACTGGCAAAAAAAGATGAACTGATTCAGCTCGCGGCTCCATTGATCCAGCATGCCCTACAATGTTTCGCTAAAGATCGCATCATGTTTGCTTCGAATTTCCCGATGGATCGTGTCAGCACAGATCTGGTCACCATCATTGATGCCTTTAGCGATATTGTGCAGAACTATGACGAACATGCTGTAAAGCCGGTTTTTTATGAAAATGCGAAACGCTTTTATCGTTTATAGAACTCTTATTAATTAAAACTGAATCAACAAATAGATTAAAATTTTAATTTTTAAAATTTTTCATGCTCATAAATACGCGGAAACGTCATCCGTAACTGGTTGAGGTAGGACTACATCATAAGAGGATTGTTTCTACAATAAATTTATTTCGTGAAGGTGGTGGACGAGTTTTGCGGATGACAAATGGTTTTGGCTACTTTTGCCGAAGCAAAAGTAGCCATATAGACATCTAAACATTTATTTAAAATGAAAAGAGACCGTCATAGACTTATAAAAAATTACAGAGTTTATTTCACTTCTTTCCCATACTGATCCGCCATGACTTCGACCAATTGATCCGGTTTAACATATTTTTTGATAACGGCATCGACATCTGCCTTGGTCAGCTTGGCAATCGCCTGATCACGTTTCTCCCGATAGATCAGATTACGATCTTTTTCCAGTTGTGGAATCAGCATGCTGTGAATACGGCGATCATCTTCTAGTGCAGTGACGCGCTGTTTCAAAATCGTGGCTTTCGCTGCTTCAACTTCCTGCTCGGTTACCCCTTTGGCCAGAAGCTCATTCAATACCTTATGCACCGCTTGTGACACCTGTGCTGATCGGCCAGGCGTATAATTCGCCTGAATGCCTAATGCGCCTGAATCAATCCATTCATCATACTGAGCATTGGCACTAAAACCATAAACCAGCGCATTTTTCTCACGTAATTCCTGTGCTAAACGTGAAGACAACTGAGAATCACCCAGAATATGCCGGAAGACCAGCATGGCTGGCAAATCTACATGTTCTGCACCGACCGGGAATGTCATGACAGCCTGATAATGACCGAACTCGCGCTGTTCAGACAACGCATGGATTTTCTGTGCCGGATAAACTGTATATTGACCACTTAAGCGCTCATAAGGCTGCTTCGCTTTCCAGCTCGCAAAGTTATTTTTGAGGACTTTGCTCACGGACTTCGGATTAAATTCCCCTGTCACTGCGATCTGGGCATGATGCGTATTAAAGAACTGCTGATATAACGCTACGACATGTTCACGAGTAGCAGCCTGAATCTGTTTTTTTGCCAGTTCAGGTTCAAAATGATAGCGAAGGTCACCCGGCTGATAAATCTCGGTCGCGCGAGACATGGTCAGGCCGGCCACCATATTGGGCTCAGTATAAGGACGGTCTAACGCAGACAGGCTTTGTCCTTTAATCAGGTCAAACTGGCTCTGCTCAAAGGCCGGTTTATTGAGCACATCCAGCACATACTGGAAAAATTCCTCAAACTTCTCTTTTTTGGCACTGATCTGAATGCTCATGCCATTTTCAGAGGAACTGGCCGTGGCTGAACCACCGGACTCAATAATTTTATCGGCAATCTGTTGCAAGCTTTGGGTTTCAGAAGAACGCAGCAGTAAGTAAGCTGTCAGATCCAGAATCTCGCCTTTATTGAACAAACTTTGTGCCGTGCCGAAATTAAGCGCAATGGTGGCATAAACTTTGTCATCCTGAGTCTGGGTCGGGAATAAAGCGTATTTAATACCATTCTTCAGTTTGCCACGTTGAATCTGTTTGTCCTTGGCCTGTAAATATTGCTTGGACTGCGCCACATACTGCTTTACTTCTGCCTGATAGACACTGACATCTTTCAGCGGTTCTGCTGCTTCAGCCTGCTGATCCAGAGTTTGAGCCGGCACTTCAGTCTGGGTCAACTCCTGTGCTTTTTTCTGATCTTCTGGTGTCGGCAAGATATTGCCAGAAATACGATATTCCGGCTTAAAGAATGCTTTATACACCTGGTTGACCTGATTAACATCCAGCTTTTCTATGGCTTGCAGATCTTTAAAATACTGGCTCCAGTCACCTGAATAAGCCACTACATATTCACTTAAACGCGAACCTAAAGCGGTTGCGCTATTTTTAACATTGTCCGCCTGGTTTCGGGTTAGACTTTTAGCCCGGTTTAATTCGGTTTCATTAAATGGCTGGCTCTGCTCTACCCCCTGAATTAAGCCCTGCTCAACTTGTTTGACTTGATGATTTGGCGCATAGATGGCACCCATAAACACCAGATTAAAATCTTTATCGAGCCAGGTCATGGACTGCACTGTAGTGGTCTTACCAGTCTCGACCAGACTTTGATACAGGTGTCCGCTAGGTTGCAAGGTATATAAGATTGGAGACATGGCCAGCGTGGTTTTAATACTTTCTTCTGACTGGTTCAGATAAATATTAAATTTGGCCAGATCACTACCTTTTTGTACGGTAAATTCACGTTGTTTGATCTGTTCAGGTTTTAGCGCAGGCACTTTTACCGCTTCAGGCACTTTGCGGGACTGAATCGGACTGAAATGGGTATCAATCTGCTTCAGCACTTCTGCCTTATTAAATTTGCCTGAAATAATCATCAAAGCATTATTCGGTGCATACCAATGACGATAAAACTGGTTCAGCTCCTGCATCTTGATCGATTGCAGTTCGTTCAAGTCACCAATCGGTAATCGCCCCAGATACTGATTGCCATAAGCTGATTTAAATACCTGATCCATCAGTACGGAAAATGGCTGATCCAGACGGATTTCACGCTCACGTTTCACGATATCAATTTCAGTCGGCACATACTTTTCTTGCAGGACCAGCTTGTCCATGCGTTCTGCTTCAAGGAAAATCACTTCATTGACCGCAGTCTGCTCAGGACGAATCACATTGGTATATTTGGTTGAGTAATAGTCAGTACTAGCATTGGTCATTAAGGTATATTGATCCAGACGGCGCTGAAACTCATCTCCCTTCACATTTTCCGTGCCTTTAAACGCCAGATGTTCAAGCAGATGCGCCAGGCCCCCTTTGCCCTGAGGATCATTCAGTGAACCGGTCAGATAAACCGTATTCATAAACACTTTATTTTCTTTATCATTGGGCGCAAGAATAATTCTTAAGCCATTTTCCAGTCGATATTCTTCGATATTCTGTTCTGTTTTCACCAATACTGGCTGTGCAAAACTGGCCGCAGTCCAGCCAGATAATAAAATCGCCATGCTTAAACGTTTAAAGCGTATTTGCATTGTTCATCCAAATTTTTAAGTGTGAATTTTTATTTACAGTCACTCTGATCTTAGAGAAAAGTCTCTATTATGAATAGTCTATTTTATGAGATGCCAAATAAAATACCGCGCAATTTCACGGTATTTTATTGAGTATGTTAATTAAATATAAAGTTCGGCCAGCATAAACAGTTTGGCATAACCTGAAATCTCAATGCGGTCTTGCTCTTTTAATGCACAATACAATACACCGCCACGCTGAGAAGCCTGATAAGCCACCAGTTCAGTTTTATTTAATTTCTCCGCCCAGATCGGTGCAATCCCGGTATGAATTGAACCCGTTACCGGATCTTCATTAATCCCGTTACTCGGTGCAAAATAACGTGATATGCAATCATATTGCGTATCACCAGCGGTAATCGCGACATCCAGTAATGGACCCGCTGCTGTAATCGCGGTTCTTTTTCCATTCAGCTGCTTCAGCAATTCAATATTTGGCTGCTCTTCTAATACATCCTGCACTGATTCATATTCAATAATATAACCTTGTGTATTCAGATAAACATTTTTAAAAGGCTTCGTCAGCGCCTGTCTTAAGGCTTCTGGATAATCTGTGATGAGTTCAGGCTGACGGATCGGGAAATTCATCCGGATTTTGCCATCTTCATCCTGGCATACTGTAAAAATGCCCAGATCTTTGACATGAAAATAAATGGTTTTTGCAGAGCTAAAATCCTTGAATAATACAAAGCTGCTGGCCAATGTGGCATGTCCACAGAAATCCACTTCCTTGGTCGGCGTAAACCAGCGAATTTCATAATTTTCTGCATCCAGCACTTTGACAAAAGCGGTCTCAGACAGATTATTTTCCAGGGCAATATTCTGCATCAGGTGATCATCCAGCCAAGCATCCTGCACGATGACTGCAGCAGGATTTCCCTTAAATAGAGACGTCGTAAAAGCATCCACCTGGTACATTTTCATTTTCTTTACTTCTGTATGTAGGTGTTTAGTTTAAAAGCTTTTTTCCAGAAGAGGAATTTTATATGCTGTGGATCAGATGATTTATTTTTCTCCCTTTTCACTCATTAAGGTTCTTTATGAACAATTCACATATTCAAACTGTACCTTTAGAAAAAGCCTATCGCCTGATTACACATGGCCCCACTGTGTTAGTGTCTGCCAATGATGGGCAAGACACTGATGTCATGGCCGCTGCCTGGGCATGTGCACTCGAATTCAGTCCAGCAAAAGTCACCGTAGTACTGGATAAAAGCACCAAGACCCGAAAAATAATAGAAAATTCTGGCTACTTTGCCCTGCAGATTCCCACCCTCAAACAGCTGGAAATGGTCTATAGTCTGGGAACATTGAGTCTGTACAATGCCCCAGACAAACTGGAGCAGTCCGGTGTGCAGTTATTCAAATTCGCAGATCAAGAGATCCCAGTTGTAGAAGGTTGTGCCGCCTGGATTTTATGTGAGCTGATTCCCGAGCCACATAACCAGCAAGCCCATGACCTGTTTATTGGTAAGGTCATTGCCGCTTATGCCGATGATCGGGTGTTCCGTAATGGGCACTGGTACTATCATGAAGTCAGCGAAGAATGGAAAAGTATTCATCATGTCGCCGGTGGCCACTTCTATACCATTGGCGAAGCTGTCACAGTCAAAGATGCAGAATAAATGACTGATCTTTTTAAACAAATCATATAAAAAATTCTTGTAAACAGGCAGCTTTGACCACAGTCAGACTGCCTGAATTTATGCTACTTTATCCATAATATCTGTTTGGTCTGATGTCTTATGATGCCGTTTAAAATCCACTGTATTGATGTCAAAAACTCATTACAAAATTATATCTGGTTACTTGAACATACACCGACGCATCAGGTCGTGGTCATTGATCCCACTGAAGCTGCGTTAGTTCAGAATTACTGCGCCGAACATGGGCTTGAGCTGAGTCAGATCTGGCTCACCCACTGGCATAAAGACCATATCGGGGGCGTTCCGGATTTAATTCAAAAGCAATCATTACCGGTATATGGCCCAAAAGCTGAGCTGGAAAAAATTCCGTTTATTAACCATCCACTTGAACATGACGACCAGTTCAGTTTTCATGGTGTTGAGGTACAGATTATTGCCGTACCGGGACATACCCTAGGCCATATCGTGTATTTCCTGGATGCTATTGATGTGCTGTTCTGTGGCGATACCCTGTTTGCCATGGGCTGTGGGCGGGTATTTGAAGGCACTTATCAGCAGATGTACCACTCTCTGACTCGTCTGGCTGCCTTACCGCCACGTACCCAGGTTTATTGCACGCATGAATATACACTGTCGAATGCACAGTTTGCCAAACATGTTGAACCGGATAATCCAGCAATTCTGGAGCGTTTCGAACAGGTTGAGCGTATGCGCATGCTAGGACAATGCACCTTACCCAGTACGATTGCAGCAGAACTGGAAACCAATCCTTTTTTACGCGCAGACAGTGTCGAAGAGTTTCAACGTTTACGCGTGATAAAAGACTCGTTTTAAACTTATAGCTGCTTAGAGTAGCTAATGCTTCTGAGCATAGTCATCCAGTTCTTGCTGGGTGACCACTCGTACCGCATTCATTTCATCAATCCTGACCAGCAATAATCCACCCAAAGCAGGTTGATAACGGCGCGCACTGCCAAATGGCGTATAAGCCACCTTGGACTGTACCGAAAAATCCAGCCAGTCTTCATGGCCCAGCATCACAGCTACAGGCTCCTGCCCTTGTTGCTGCATAAGTTCAATTTGCTGTTTGACGTACTGTTCAATATTTAATTCAGTCATCATCAATCTTATTTAAATTACATCAATGCCAGTATAAAGGGTTGAGCCTAAAACCATGACCTGAATACTCTGAGACTTTACTGGATTGTATATTTTTAAGCCTTACTCAAACTCTAAAACCTTAAACCACGCTAATTCCTAATTTAAAATGAATAACAAATAAACAATTATTGATTTAAATATTTGAATATTAATAACTATTCAAAAAATTATTTAGGCTTAAAATTAAAATATTTAGTTACAACATCTTGAAAATAATAAAAAACATAGACTTAGATTAAAAACCCTATATTTCGTCTATATTATCTTGTTCATTAAATCCGCAAATTCAATTAAATTAATTTAAATAAGGGTATTTGCCCTTTAAAACGAAAATTCTCACCCTTATCTATGATTTAACTGATGAAGGAGTTATGTCGTGAAAAAAGTGGTTAAAGCAAAAAACGTTCTCGCATTTAGACTTTGGTTAGAAAAATTGGGGTATTCGGTTCGCACCCTGGCAGACAATCGTGGTTTTAGTTTCAGTTTTAAAAAAGAATATGGTCTGGTGACCTGCGATCTTTCAGGTAATGCATTGGCCATGCAGCTGGGTGAGGAGTTTGAAGATCATCTGAAAGCTTAAATTTAATTAATCAATGCACTCATGATTTACCCTTTTATTTGAGTAAAATTCTCTTATTCCTATAATCAGCCCATTTCGATGGGCTTTTTTTCATTTAAAAAATTTCAGGCAAAAAAAAACAAGGCATCAACCTTGTCTCTTTTGATGGTGGGGACGGAGAGACTCGAACTCTCACACCTCGCGGCGCTGGAACCTAAATCCAGTGCGTCTACCAATTTCGCCACGTCCCCATCAGGGTACCAACTTAGTGTTGGACTTTTTCAAACTTTGGCAGAGGATCAAGGATTCGAACCTTGACGAACGGTTTTGGAGACCGTCATGCTACCATTACACCAATCCTCTACTCGGCCATTTTACTCAATCTCTTGAGTAAATTGGTGGGGACGGAGAGACTCGAACTCTCACACCTCGCGGCGCTGGAACCTAAATCCAGTGCGTCTACCAATTTCGCCACGTCCCCGATGGCTGTGTATATTATAGAGATAGCAGGTCATTGACAAGTGATTTTACAAGCAATCACTGCCTATTCCGCTATAAATTAAACAGTTAATACAATTTTTTTATTTTTTATAAGATTTAACAAGAAAACTCAGCCTTATGAGGTTTCTTTGCTACTGCTTTGAACTTAATCTCTAAGCTTGTCTAGCTCAGTCTCAGCAGATCAGACCTCTAGAACCTCACTTATCTTGATCGAGCATGTTGTTTAAACAATAAATGAATCCAATACAAAAAATAAAAAGCCAAGCCAATAAAAATGTCGCACTAAATTTCAGGCAAAAAAAAACAAGGCATTAACCTTGTTTCTTCATATATGGTGGGGATAGAGAGACTCGAACTCTCACGCCCAGAAGGCGCTGCGACCTGAACACAGTGCGTCTACCAATTCCGCCATATCCCCGTGGCTGTGTATATTATAGCGATCGCATCTGCTTGACAAGCGATTCTATGATCAACTCGGTGTTTTTATATCAAAAATTAATCAGTTAATTCTTTGATGATTAAATACTGGCTTATTTCTGATGAAACTGCTTAATTTCATTTCTCCAATTTAAAAAATCAAGTTATTTGAAAGAGTGCTGAATATTAATTTTAATGATGTTTGGATTAGCCAATTGATTGGGCATTTTAAAAGACTTCTCTCTTCTCCCCTTCACTGATACTTAGTTTGAGTATTTAAAATCTACCCATCGAAAGTAAGCGAATAATAAGAATGGAATTAAAAGATGGCTCAACCTTAAATTCCAGGCAAAAAAAAACAAGGCATCAACCTTGTCTCTTTTGATGGTGGGGACGGAGAGACTCGAACTCTCACACCTCGCGGCGCTGGAACCTAAATCCAGTGCGTCTACCAATTTCGCCACGTCCCCATCAGGGTACCAACTTAGTGTTGGACTTTTT
>NZ_VPDL01000037.1:0-21838 GCF_013417705.1 Acinetobacter sp. YH12235
TACGCAAAATAATTCGGTACTATTAAACATCGGGACTAGAGTTTTAAGTTTTGTGTGGTAACTCAACTGATGGCTCTAGTCCTCTTATTTTTCAAGTCAATTTTTTATCCGCGATTCGGGTTAATTAAAATAGTCGGGATTAATTAAAAAATAAAAAAGAACCCGCATCAGGCAGGCTCTTTTCTAATATGAAATTGGGGAGGGCTTCAGAAGTCGTAACGCATACCGACCGATAGTCCGAAGCTGTCTTCACCACGTGCGCCAGCCACTGCATTGCTACGGCCTTGTGCCCAAGGTGTCAGATTTGAGTTTTCATCATTTAATACACTGGCCAGATTGCTGTAGATGCGGACTGCTGGGTCAAGACGATGTTCAATTCCAATCGCC
The DNA here is from genome assembly GCF_013417705.1 of Acinetobacter sp. YH12235. NCBI lineage: Bacteria > Pseudomonadati > Pseudomonadota > Gammaproteobacteria > Moraxellales > Moraxellaceae > Acinetobacter > Acinetobacter sp. YH12235. Next base: position 388 of record NZ_VPDL01000037.1, read on the forward strand.
AGTAAAGTAGCATTGGCATCATCGGCATCTACATCACGGTGAAAGACCTGTCCACGCAATGAGGTCTTGGCTGCTAATTTATATTCACCTGCGATGCCAAAGACCTGAGCATCAGGATTAACTTCGGTATTGTCATGCTGAAGGAACTGATACAGACCACCGAGTTTCAAGTCTGGCGTGATTTTGTAGGCACCTGCAATCCGGAAACCATCACGTTCACCACGACTGGCTTCTTCTTCATAATGTTCATATGCCGCTGCAAAATCAACTTTATCTTTTTGGTAGGTAAGGGCAACGTCATAAGCCTTATCTTTATCTTTTTCACCATCCTTAGATGCATCCGGGCTGTTGGCTTCATGTAGGGAAAGTGCACCCAGAACATTAAATCCATTGCCGAATTTTGGTGATTTATATTCAATGCTATTGGCATTACGTTCATCAAAACGCAGATTCCCTACACGGGTCACGTTACGTACATCGCCGACCATATCTCCAAAGAAGTTAACTGGACTGCGTGCCACTTTAAATGGACTATCGAAACGGCCGATCCTTGCCTGACCGAAATCACCTTTTAAACCGACGAAGGTATCGCGAGTAGCAAACTCGACATCATCATTTGCAGAGCCACTGGCAAAGTTAATTTCCTGCTCAATCTGGCCAAATACGGTCATGCCATTTTCAAGTGTCTGTTCAGCTTTAAATCCAAGGCGTGATGCATTGGAGGAAATTCCAACTTCATTATAATCTTGGCCATCATCTAGATAATCTAAAGACACATGTGCACGTCCATAGACTTTGACATCAGCAGCGACTGCCATGAGCGGTGTAAAAACGCTTGCCCCAATTGCGAAAATGCAAAGTGATTTTTTCATATAAAGCTCCAATCAGACTTTTTTAGGTCTTTTGAGGTGTATGCAGTAGCTCGGTCTTGGCTACCATCCTGTATTGGTGCTCAGTATTGAGGATGAATAAGTCAGTATGGTTAAGGAAATATTGCAGATCTATGAAATCTAAAAAGGGAGCAATTTTAATTTTTAAGATTCTGTGCAGGATTTTTTTGCTTTAGTTAACGCTGATCCAGTAGATGAGTAATGCGGTTTTAATAAAGTCATTTAAGAGGAATACTGTATTTATGAATGGTGATAAAAAATGAAAAATAAGGCATAAAAAATGGAGCCGAAGCTCCATTTTTAAGGACGAAGAATGAATTAAAGAGCAGCTTTAATTTTCTCTGCCAGTTGTTTGATTTTTTCCTGATCACCCATTTGTGCAGCATGTTTGCCGAGATTGTGCAAAGAGGTAGGTACCAGATGGAAATGAACATGCGGAACAGTCTGACCCGCCGCAGCGCCAGAGAGCTGCATGAGTACAATGCCATCTACACCTAAACCTTTTTCAATCGCTTTGGCAATTTTTTGCACCACCTGAATGGTATAGGCTGCAACTTCAGGATCCAGGTCAAGCAAGGTAATTGCTGGAGTTTTAGGAATGACCAGAGTATGACCATCGGCCTGTGGCATGATGTCCATAAATGCAAGAACTCGGTCATCTTCATACACTTTAATTGCTGGAAGTTCACCACGCAGAATTCGTGCAAAAATATTTTGGTCATCGTAAGTCATAAGTGCATTCCTTGAGCAGAATTGAATTGTATTATTTACAGTTCAATTCTTTCTGACGTTCTTTGATCGCGTCAAGACGTTGCTGCTCTTTTTCTGAAAATTTTGGCTTGGTTGTGTAGCAATTGTCATTAAACTTTGCTTTTGCTTCAGGATCCTTGAAACAGAAACCTTTTGATGCATAAATGACATCATGGTCATTTTTCAATTTTTTGCATTCCTGTTCAGATGCAAGAACCGATGTTGAAGCCCCAAACAAAGTTGCAGAACCGACGAGTGCTGCAACAAATAACTTATTCATAAGAGTTTCCTCAGTATCACTGCATGTGGCTAGTCTATAGTCACAATATTAGGTTTGTTTATTATTATTCAATGGCGAGATATTACTCAATGGTAATATTACTCCATGATTCATACATTTTTACAGCACTGGAAAAGTCACTATTTTTATCCGACAGATTGCTAGCAGCTTGCACCAGACTTTGACCTAAAGCGAGAAGTGGTACTGCCAGTTTGGCATCGCGCGCAAGATCAAGTGCAATGCCTGTATCTTTGGCTAAAAGAGGCAGGGCAAAGGTAACAGGGAAGCTACGGTTCAAAACACGCTGTGGTAAAACGGTTTCAGTCACATTGCTTTTACCGCTTGATGCATTGATACAATCCAGCGCTTCATTCAGGTCAACGCCGTGCGCTTTCAGTGTGGTAAAGCCTTCTGCTGCTGCACACAGGTTTACAGCCAGTAACATATTATTTACCGCTTTTACCGCAAAGCCGGCACCTGATGTGCCCACATGCTTGATCAATTTGCCAAACGCCTGCATCGCTGGCAGGGCTTTTTCAAAGCCTTCCGCATTACCGCCGACCATCACAGTCAATGTGCCATTTTCCGCACCAATGGTCTGGCCACTCACAGGCGCATCCAGGAAAATCACACCCTGTTCAGCAAGTGCTTCTTCTAAGCGTCGGGCAGCGTCAGGAACACCGCTGGTACAGTCTACCCAGATACTGCCAGCTTTAAGGCTGAGGCCTTGGACTAATGCTTCAACATCGGCACTGGTCGGCAGGCAGGAAAAAATAATATCTGCCTGAACTGCCTGTTCTAAAGCGACAGCTTGGGTGCCATATTCAGCAGCATGTTCTTCAGCCTTGGCAAAAGTACGGTTCCAGACATAAACTGTCTCAAAATGCTTGGGTAAATGCGCTGCCATGCGATAACCCATTGCGCCTAAACCAATAAATGCCACTGACTGAATCATGTCATACCCTCTGAATAAAATAATAAATACCTGAAAATTGCCGGCTCTTCCGGAATTAAGCATCTATCCGGGTTGAGCGTTGTGCCAGCCAGGTGGTCAGTTTCGGCCAGAATGTATTGGCTGTTTTCTGATTGGACATCAGTCCAAGATGACCACCCGGGATAAGAGTAAACGTCTTATCGGTACTACTTGTCAATTCCATCAAAGGTTTAGCTGACTGTTCTGTAACAATCTGATCGGTTTTCCCAGCCCCGACCAGTAAGGAACAGTTAATATTTTTTAGGTCAATCGTTCGGCCGTTTAAAGTCATTGAGCCATTTTTTAAAGGATTTTGCAGCCATAAGTGCAGCACCATGTCCTGATTGATTCCACCCGGATAATCAATCATCTTGTTCAAAAAATTGCCCATGGTGGCATGTTCATAGACATCTTCAACATTTTCCAGGTTCATCAAAAACTGCTTCTGGCTTTTAAACCAGCCAATCGGATCAAGGAGCTTAAATCCCAATGCATTGATGATGCCGGGCGAATGAATATATTCCTTAGGAATCAATCCTTGGTGAATCGCCTGTTGCAGGGTTTTATTTTTGGAAATGAGCTTGTTGGTGGTGCTAAAAAGCTTGCCAACGCGACCGGATGCATAACTGTCAATCGGGCTACCCAGTACAATCAGGTTTTTAACATGTTCAGGGGAATGTAGCGCAGTATAAAGCGTGACAAAAATTCCAGCCATACTCCAGCCATGCAAGGAAATAAACTGACTGCCTGAATGCGAGCAGATTCGTTCAATAGCCTGAGGAATCGCGCCGTCGATAAAAGACAGGAAATTCAAGTGACGGTGTTTATAACGGAAACGTTTCCATTCCACTAAATAGACATCAAAACCGCTATGCTGAAAATGCTTGACTAGTGAACGGTAAGGATACAGATCATAAATATCCATATTAATCGCAAGAGGGGCAACAAAGACTAACGGCTCACGGTACTTTTTTTCAGGCGCTGCATAATAGCGAATTTTGCAGAACTCAGTCGCAGCAATATATTCAAAGGGCGTTTTTTGCGAAAGAATCAGGGAAGACGAGTTAAATAACCGTGCATTCAGGTGTTTTAATTTTTTCTTCTGGCGTTGAATATTTTGTTTTAACTGAATCATGTAAATAATTTATCCGTATACAAAGGAGAATTGGTCGAAGTCTAAGCAATAATTGCTTATTATGCCTTGACCTGAAATAGCTTAGACGCTCAAAATGTTGGCAATTTTTTACAAAAGGCAGCCTTTGGGCTGAAGTAAAGTGATGAGCCAGCAAGACGATTTTAACTATCAATTAGAAACTTTAGCCATCCGTACCGGTCACACCCGCAGCTTCGAGGGTGAGCATGGTGAACCGATTTTTCTAACATCGTCATTTGTTTATGAAAATGCGGCTGAAGCCGCAGCGAAATTTTCAGGCCAGGAGCCGGGTAATATTTACTCTCGCTTTACTAATCCAACTGTTGCCATGTTTGAAAAGCGTCTGGCTGCCTTAGAAGGCGCAGAACGCGCTGTTGCGACCAGCTCTGGTATGGCTGCGATTATGGCAGTAGCGATGGCTTACCTGAAAGCAGGCGATCATGTCATCTGTTCACGCGCCGTATTTGGTTCAACAGTTTCTTTATTTGAAAAATACGTGGCTAAATTTGGTGTCGCAGTTGAGTTTGTCGATCTGACGGATCTGGATGCATGGAAAAATGCCATCAAGCCAGAAACCAAGTTACTTTTTGTTGAATCTCCGTCAAACCCACTGGCTGAAGTGGCAGATATTCAGGCTTTGGCAGATATTGCACATGCCAATGATGCATTGCTCGCGATTGACAACAGCTTCTGTACACCAGTGTTACAACAACCACTCAAATTTGGTGCAGACTTAGTCGTATATTCTGCGACTAAATATCTGGATGGCCAGGGTCGTGCACTCGGTGGCGCTGTGGCAGGTAACCACAAACTGCTTGAAGAAATTTTTGGTTATGTACGTACTACCGGTCCTTCTATGAGCCCGTTTAATGCCTGGGTATTCCTGAAAGGTCTGGAAACTTTACGCTTACGTATGCGTGAACATTCTGCTAATGCACAAAAACTGGCAGAGTTCTTAAATGCACATCCGAAAGTAGAAAAAGTTTACTATGCGGGTTTGCCTGAACATGTTGGTCATGAACTGGCAGCAAAACAACAAACCGGTTTCGGTGGTATCGTATCTTTCGAAGTGAAAGGCGGTCGTGAAGGTGCCTGGAAAGTAATTGACAATACCCAGTTCATTTCAATCACCGGTAACCTGGGTGATGTGAAATCAACGATTACTCATCCGGCAACTACGACGCATGGTAAATTGTCTCCAGAAGCCAAAGCAGCAGCGGGTATTCGTGAAGGTTTAATTCGCGTTTCTGTTGGTTTGGAAGAGATTGATGATATTATTCGCGACATTACACGCGGTTTAGATCTAATCTAATTTTATAAATATATGTTCGGAGATCTTTATGAACATTAATATGTTGATGCAGCAAGCACAGCGCATGCAAAAAGAAGTCGAAAACAACATGAAAAAAGCCAAAGAAGAGCTTGCGCAAACTGAAGTGCATGCTGAGGCTGGTGGCGGTCTGGTGAAAGTTACCATGACTTGCCGCAATGTGGTGAAACGTATCGAAATCAATCCTGAACTGTTACAGGACGATCCAGATATGATCGAAGATCTAATTGCAGCAGCGATGAATGATGCAGCGCGTCAAGCAGAAGCGATCTCTGAAGAGAAAATGAAATCTGCAAACTCAGGTATGGGCTTACCACCTGGTCTGGCTGGTTTATTCTAAGGAAGTATGCGCAATGTTTAGTGATCGTTTTGATCAACTGGTTCAAGCATTACGCATTTTGCCAAGCGTTGGGCCGAAATCGGCCCAGCGTATGGCTTTGCATTTAATCATGAAAAATCGTGAAGGGGCGATCGGTCTGGCACATGCCTTAACTGAAGCAACCGATCACATTCATGAATGCTCGATCTGCCATTCATTGACAGAAGATGAAGTCTGTAATATCTGTACCTCACTTGAGCGTGATGATGAACTGCTTTGTGTAGTAGAATCACCGGCAGATGTCATGGCAATTGAGCAAAGCGGCAGTTTCCGCGGTAAATATCATGTTCTGGGTGGTCATCTGTCACCTCTAGATGGAATCGGGCCTGAAGAAATCGGTATTCCGTATTTACTGCAACGCTTAAGTCAGGGACAGATCAAGGAAGTGATTCTGGCCACCAATGCGACTGTCGAAGGACAGGCAACTGCACATTATCTGGTTGAAGCCAGTAAACATTTACCTGTGCAAATGACGCGTATCGCTCAAGGGGTGCCTCAAGGCGGAGAACTGGAGTATGTCGATAGTCATACGTTGAGTCAGGCAGTGCATAACCGGATGCGAATTAAGTGAAATATTAATTATATTCTCTTAATATATAATATAAAAAAATATTATTAAAAATATAAACTAGATAAGCTATATTCGAAAAATATGGAACAAAAAGTGTGATTTGGTTGTCATATTTTTATATAAAAATTCTATATATCGGGTAATATAGCTTCATCGAGCATCTAATTTTAGACTCAGTCTTTATGTTTCAATTTATTCAACATCAGCACGACTTAAATCATGTCCTGAATCTTATGGATCAAAATCCGGTCTATGGCCTGGATACAGAATTCATTAAGGTAGACACCTTGTGGCCAAAACTTGGTGTTTTTCAAATCAATGTCAATAACAATGTCTATTTGCTGGATGGAACAACACTGGATCTGAGTGAATTTCTGAATAAGATTTTTAATGCTCAACAGAATATTTTCCATGCCTGCAGTGAAGATATTGACCTGATTTATCATTACACCCAGAAAAAAGCCCTGAGCAATGTCTTTGATACACAGGTCGGCATGTCATTCCTCGGACATGGTTTGCAGGTCAGCTATCAGAATGCCTTGAAACAGATGCTGGATGTCGATATTGAAAAAGATCAGACCCGCTCTAACTGGCTGGCACGGCCTTTAAGCTCTGAGCAGTTGCTGTATGCAGCCAATGATGTGCATTATCTGGTGCAACTGTCGGATAAAGTCAAACAGGATCTGGAAAGCAAGTATCTGCTCGATTTCGCTCTTGAAGATTGCCGTTTTTTGACCCATGAAATTGGTGAAGAAACACCGACTGCCTTGCTTTATCAGGACGTCGGTAATTATCGCCATTCACGCCGTCAATTAATGCAGTTACAACAACTGGCTGTATGGCGTGAGCAGATTGCCAAGGCATTGAATCAACCGCGTAGTTTTATTCTGAAAAACTCGACCATGATTGATCTGGTAGAGAAATTCCCGCGCAATAATTTCCAGCTCAGTCAGATGAAAGACATCCGGGCCAATATTGTCCGTGAACATGGCAAGACTATTCTTGATCTGTTGAAATTCCTACCTGATCAGGCCGACTGGCCATTACGTCTGGCACGTCCAATCCGCCATTCATCCAGAGAGATTGGCGAGAAGGTTGAAACAATGATTCAGAATATATCCAATGAGATCTCTGTACCCAAAGAAGTGCTGATGCGCAAGAAATGGCTGAATGCCTTATATCAGCATGTGGTATGTCATAAGGATGAACAGGATCTGCCAAACTACTTGCTTGGCTGGCGCTATGAGTTATTAACTCTGCCGCTAATTAAGGTATTGCATCAGGATGAGTCTTATCTGTCGACACAGATGAAAGTGGTTGAGTGATTTTTACTGGATTGATTAAAGATAAAGCAATTATACAAAATCACGACTGATGCATTTGAAGCGGCTAATGTTTCTGTCGTTTTTTTGATGTATCCTTGCGATTGTTTTTTCAGAAAAGTCGTTTGAAACATGCAAGTGTCTATCTACAAATCTAGCAAAAAAGATGAAATGTATCTTTATGTGGCGCGTCCTGCAGATGAGAACGAAGCCGAAACATTTGAACCACTAGAGGTATTGGCTGAACCGGTACGTGTTGCTTTTGGTCGTGCGACTTTTGTCATGCATCTTGAATTGAGTGAATCGCGTAAACTGGCACGTGCCAATGTTTTACATGTGATGGATTCAATTTCTACTCGTGGTTTCTTCCTGCAAATGCCACCAGAAGGTTTGATTAACCCGAATGCGCCAGCGCCAGAAGGTCTTCGTGGGGCTTAAGCTCAGTTCAGGAGTTGTGAAATGAATGGTTTTGTAGCTGTATTGGACTCAATTCCTGACCAGAGTATTGCGTTTGCAGTGTATCTGCTGGGCAGTCTGATTGCGTTAGCCTGCTGGTATGGCGTGACCAAGCGCATGCCAAAGGCAATGGGCGGTTTTTTATGGTTGCTAGCCTTTGCCGTGCTATTAACCCCAACCGTTTCTGAAGGCAGTAATGCTTCAGTTGCACCTGCTATTTTCGGGCTGCTGTTTGGTATTCTGACCAAGGAATATGAACTCGTTTGGATTAATGCGTCACTTATTTTATTTGTCATTGGTATCGGGTCTGTGATTGGCTATTGCTGGTCGACCTATGCATCCAGTAAAACGGGTCTTGAGTCAAACAAGAAAAGTTCACCGCTGTAAATAGAAAAATAAGGTTCAATCATGTCTGCTGATATTCAACAATTCTCAGGTACGGATCAGTACATTGCCACTGACAGTTTAAAACTAGCTGTGAAAGCTGCGCGTAGTTTGCAAAAACCCTTGCTGGTTAAAGGTGAGCCGGGTACAGGTAAAACCTTGTTGGCTGAACAGGTGGCACAAAGCCTTGGACTGAAGCTGATTACCTGGCATATCAAATCAACGACCAAGGCACAGCAGGGCCTGTATGAATATGATGCGGTATCACGCTTACGTGATAGTCAGTTAGGTGATGATCGCGTTTATGACATCAAGAACTACATCAAGCCGGGTAAACTCTGGGAAGCATTTACCAGTGAAGAACGCTGTGTATTGCTGATTGATGAGATCGATAAAGCAGATATCGAGTTCCCAAATGACTTGCTGCATGAACTCGACAAGATGTCTTTCTTCGTTTATGAAACGGGTGAAACCATTACTGCTACCCAGCGTCCGATTGTCATCATCACTTCAAATAACGAGAAAGAGCTTCCAGATGCTTTCTTGCGCCGTTGTTTCTTCCACTATATCGAGTTTCCGGATGAAGCGACCATGCGTGAAATTATCGATGTGCATTTTGAGAATATTTCAGCAACGCTGGTGAATGAAGCTCTGCAAGTCTTCTTCAAGTTACGTCAGATTCCAGGCTTGAAAAAACCACCTTCAACTTCAGAACTGATCGACTGGCTAAGCCTACTCATGGCAGATGATATGCCGGAAGACATTTTAAGAAATACCGACAAGTCCAAAGCGATTCCGCCTTTGTACGGCGCGCTGATCAAAAATGAGCAGGATGTACAACTGCTTGAACGTCTAGCCTTTATGTCGCGTCGCTAAGGGAGAAACACGCATGTTTGTGCGATTGTTTTATACCCTCAGAAAATATGGCGTACCAGTTTCCACCCGTGAGCTGATTGATCTGAATCAAGCGGTGGCGGCAGGCGTGGTTTTTGCTGATCAGGGCGAGTTCTATCAGCTTGCTAAAACTGTGATGGTCAAAGACGAGCGCTACTTCGACAAGTTCGATCGCGCCATGAAAGATTACTTTGATGGTATCGCGACTTTTGATCTGGATGAACTGCTGAATCAGGTGCATAAACTACCCAAAGACTGGTTTGATCTGGAACTTCTGGAAAAGCACTTAACCCCTGAACAGCGTGAAGAACTGAAAAAAGCCGGATCGCTGGAAGAACTGATGAAAATGCTGGAAGAACGCTTGCGCGAACAGCATAAAAAACATCAGGGCGGGAATAAGATGATTGGTACTGGTGGCACATCGCCATTTGGTGCCTATGGTGATCATCCTGAAGGTGTGCGCATTGGCGGGCCGGGGCGTAAACGTTCCGCCGTCAAAGTCTGGGAACAGCGTCAATACCGTAATCTGGATGATGATCAGATTCTTGGTAGTCGTCATATGCAGATGGCACTGCGCCGTTTGCGTAAGTTCGCTCGTCAGGGTGCGGCTGAAGAACTGGACATTGATAGTACTATTCGTGAAACCGCCAAACAGGGGATTCTGGATGTGCAATTGGTGCCGGAGCGTCGTAACCGTATTAAAGTACTAATGCTGTTTGATATCGGTGGATCAATGGATGCGCATATCGCTCAGTGTGAAAAACTGTTTAGCGCCGCTAAGACCGAATTTAAGACTCTGGAATATTTCTATTTCCATAATTGTCTATACGACTATGTCTGGAAAGATAATGTCCGTCGTTCCAGCTCGCGCATGAATACCTGGGATCTGTTCAATACCTATGGACGGGATTACCGGGTGATTGTAGTGGGTGATGCCAGCATGGCACCCTATGAGTTGAACTCCGTCGGTGGTTCGGTCGAATATATGAATGATGAGGCAGGACAGGTCTGGTTACAGCGTCTGCGTCAGCATTTTGATAAAACCGCTTGGCTCAATCCTGAAGAAGAAAAATACTGGCATTACACGCATACTATTGGCCTGATTAAGCAAATCTTTGAAGATCATATGTTTCCAATGACCTTAAAAGGTATTGAGGATATGACCAAATATCTGGCGCGTTGATTCCATTTATCTATAAGTGACTTTATCTATAGTTATTAGTGCTTTAAAACGAATTATTCTAGTATAAAGTCACTTGTTATACCTTATTCCAATAATCAGGAATTATTATGGCTCATCAAATTAATGGTATTGCGTTGCCCAATGAAGAGGGTTTCTTTGGTCAATATGGCGGTCAGTTCATTCCACCGGATCTAAAACAGGCCATGGATGACATCAATGTTGCCTATCAGGAAATCCGTCAAACTGAAGAATTTCAAAATGAATTAAAAGACCTGTTTGCTAACTATGTCGGCCGTCCTAGCCCTTTGTTTCATGCTAAACGCCTTTCTGACCAGTTAGGTGGAGCACAGATCTATTTAAAACGTGAAGACCTGAATCATACCGGTGCACATAAAATCAATCACTGCCTGGGTGAAGCACTGCTGGCGAAATATATGGGTAAAACCAAAGTCATTGCAGAAACCGGTGCAGGTCAGCATGGTGTAGCATTGGCTACTGCATGTGCTTTGGTGGGTATTCCATGTGAAATTCATATGGGCCAGGTGGATATCGAAAAAGAACATCCAAACGTCGTAAAGATGAAAATCTTGGGTGCTAAGCTGATTTCTGTGACGCGTGGTACTGCGACCCTTAAAGATGCAGTCGACAGTGCTTTTGAAGAATACTTGAAAGATCCGAAAAACTATATCTATGCGATTGGTTCGGTGGTAGGACCGCATCCATTCCCAATGATGGTGCGTGATTTCCAGTCCATTATTGGCGATGAAATCAAGGTTCAAACCAATGAACGCTTCGGTGCAAACCCAGACTTTGTGGTGGCATGTGTGGGTGGTGGTTCAAATGCCATGGGGGCATTCACGGCATTCCTGAATGATCCAGAAGTGAAACTGGTGGGGGTAGAGCCTGCAGGTCATGGCTTAAATACTGATAAGCATTCCGCAACGCTGACTTTGGGTAAACCAAGCCAGTTGCATGGTATGGCCTGTTATGTACTCGAAGATGAGCAGGGTGAGCCTTTACCTGTGCATTCGATTGCTTCTGGGCTGGATTATCCAGGCGTAGGGCCACAGCACAGCCTGCTGAAAGATCTAGGTCGTGTGGAATACACTACAGCAACAGATCAGGAGTGTCTGGATGCCTTTATGACCCTGTCACGCGTTGAGGGAATTGTGCCAGCATTAGAAAGTTCACATGCAGTGGCTTGGGCAATTCGTGAAGCGGGTAAACTGCCTAAAGAGACTAAGATTGTAGTGAATCTTTCAGGTCGTGGTGATAAAGACTCTGACTATGTCGCAGAGAAACTCGGTCTTTAATTTGATCTAATAATCAAAAAATCCCAGTCTTAAGGCTGGGATTTTTTATATCTAATCTGGTTTTGATATGACATTGTCATTTGTTTGTAATGACATTTTGAGTTTGAATCTTAATTTACGTATTTAACTAAGAAAGAATTTTAGCCTGAAATATACTGTTGTAACTGATCAATCAGCTTACGTTGATCTTCCATTGCAGCTTTGACCAAGTCACCAATCGAAATCAGGCCAATCAGTTTGTCATTTTCAACTACAGGTAAGTGGCGTAAATGGCGGTCAGTCATTAATGCTAAGCAGTCTTCAACAGAAGTTGCAGAAGTCACGGTTATGACTTTAGGTGTCATAATTTCATTGACCGTGGTATCAAAAGAGGTTCTTTGCATCAATGCGATTTTACGGGTGTAATCACGCTCTGACAAAATGCCGACCACACTGTCTTCGTGGGTAACGACCAGCGCCCCGATTCCTTTTTCTGCCATCAGGCTAATTGCTTCTAAAACTGTAGAGTCTGGACGGATGGTATAAACTGCCTGATGTACTTTATCACCGAGCACTTGTGCTACGTTGGTCATTCTATTGAGTCCTTTTTATCTAATTATTATTAGTCCTAGAGTATGTATCCAGCTGAACATCTCTAGGTGTCTATTTTATGTCTTTATAAATAACATGTTTTTAGGCAAAGTGCAGTCTTTGTTGTGAAAAAAACAGGTGACGCATCTGTGGAATGGATAATTTTAGTTTAGTGCCATTGCCGCTACATAAAGTAGGTGTCACGGCTAGTCGGGACAGTGTAGGTAACAAGTTGTTTTCGAAATCTTCCGGGTTGATTCTACGGGGTACATAACCTGGCCAATGTTCCTTGGCATAATTTTTGGCATCCAGAGAATTAAGCCAGAATGGAAAAATATAATCTTCCTGATCACGCATCATCGCCCAACCCTGATGATAGACGCCCCACAAAACGCCGCAATACATCATAGATTTGAGGATGGTCAGCCTCAAAAGAAAGTTTTTACAAATCGGGTCGTATTGAATAATTTTTCGCATTGTCGTTAAAATAAAGTGCTATTAGAGTTCAGCTCTATTCTAGAAAGTTCCAGTGAAATTACTGTTTCAGCTTTGCAAGCAATCGTAATAAATTATGTCTTAATTGCAGTATTTCGAAAAAATGGCATAAAAAAACGTCACCGAGGTGACGTTTCTTCAGGCTTGCATGGTGGCCATGTTCTGCCAGTATTGTGCTTTGAGTGAATCTCGTTCTACACGAAAACCCTGATAATACAGTTCAGCTAAAAAGAGAGCTGCTTTACCGTGACCGGCGCGCGCTGCATCTTCTAATTGTTTTACTGCATCGACAAAGTTCATTTGCGATTGAATGGTATTCACTGCATCTGCATACAGATGTTCCAAATCATGTTGAGAGATATTCTGCATAATATAAAAACTCCTTAATTTTAATTATGATTTCGGATAGACTTTTAAGTCTAAATACAAATATAACTTAGTATTATTAAACTAATATTACAGAATAATGGAAAAGTCAACTATATCAGCTTTCCTGTTTACTTAATTTATAGTTTGTACGATCAAACTATACACACTTGGAAGTTTGGTTGGTATAGATTTTAACAATAGAACAAAAGAAAAGGAGAACAACATGATGCAAAGAACTCTTGAAGGGCTCAGTTTTGATATGCCCCCAACAGCCAGTCAGATTACAGAATTGGCGCATGTACACCGTAAAAAACTGGATGAGGCAATTTATGACAAATATACCCATCTAGGTGATTACAGTCTGGCTCAACGTAAAGAAGTTTATGATTTTACCCGCGCTCTGGACGAAACCCAGCGTGCAGAGTTTTATAGTCACTATAATGATGAATTGGTCCGAATTGCAGATGAAGATCGACTGCATCCACCTGAAGCAGAAGCCGGCTTAAGCAAGTTTGCAATTTTACTGGTTTTAGGTCTGGTGGCTATGGTCATTGCCTGGAGTGTGTACGAATTGTTGAAATCCTAACCGATTTATAGTCATATCGAGATGTGTATTTATACTGGTCATTCAATCTTTGACTTGAACTTCATGGGGCCCAGCCATACACTAGCTGCAACTTGAGGTAGTGTATGGCTATAGATAGCAAAAAATTAAGCAATTTTCTGAATAAAATTAAGCTTGAACAAATTTATAATGCGGTTGTTATTTTTATTGTGGCATTAATTTTATGTCTGGCTACATTTGCCATTTATCGTCCACTGACGACTTCTCAATTTAATTTACTTCAGCAACTTGCAGAACAGCAGAGCTTACCCCAAACACAGGATATGGCTCAAACTTTGCTGCAACAGCAACGCATCCATCGCGGTCAATATCTTAAATTGATGCAGGCGTATCAACAGGAATCTCTACGGGCTCGTCAGCTTCCGCCGGTTTCTGTGGAGATGCCTTAGGTATTGGAATCGTATTCGGCAGTGGTGTAGAAGGATCTAACAGGTTCTGTTCCAATCGTAGTTTTAATGCTTCTTTATCTAATTCTTGACTTACCACGACCAGTGTCAAGCGTTCTGGATGCAGATGTTTGCGCACGGCATTTTGCACATCTGCTGCGGTAATTTTGGCTAGACGTTCTGGATAGCGTGATAGATAGTCGGCTTGCTCTGCATAAAAGCCCATCGTGCCTAACTGGGCATTGATCGTGGCATTGCTGCTGTAATTATTCGGAAATGCTCTTAACATCCCGGCCTTGGTTTCTTCCAGGCGCTTAGTATCAATTGGCTGATTTACAAAGTTGATAAAAGCTTGATGTGCGACCTGAATGCTATCCAGTAATTGATCTTGTCTAGTGGAATAACGGAAGCTAAATATACCGGGTGCCTGACTAAAGCTGAATGTACTATAGGCACCATAGGTATAGCCACGTTTTACCCTTAATTCCTGCATCAGTACTGCATTAAAGCCGCTACCACCAAACATGCAGTTGGCTACTTCCAGAGCAAGCCGATCTTCAGTAAAACGGTTTGGTCCTAAGTGGCCGAAGGTCACATGTGCTTGGGATGAGTTATAAGGCAAATGCACAATATCAAAACCCGATTTTTCCTCAGGATTAGCTAATGCAACTGCTTTGTGTCCTTGAGGCAAATTGCCTGCAATTCGTTCAGAAAGTCCCAGTGCCTGTTTAGGACTGAGTTTGCCGGTAATGGCAATATTCATGTTTTGTGCCACCAGAAACTGATCACGAAATTTTTTCAGTAAATCTGCTGTGATTTTTTTGGTACTGCCAATCGTGCCGGTAATGGGTTCGGCATAAGGGTGTTGGTCATACAATGCCCGATAAAACCGGATATCCATCAGTTTGCTTGGATTTTCCTGAAGCTGTTTTTGTCCTACTTGAGTATTGCTGAGTGCTAATTGAATACTGGAAGGCTTGAATGTAGCATTTTTGAGAACTTCCATCATCATGCCCAAAGCAGGTTCCATTTTCTTGGGATCTGACAAAGTTCGCAGGCGAACGACAAACATATCGCGATAAGCCTGTACGCTAAATTGTGCGCCTGTGGCATCAAAGACTGAAGCTACCTGTGCGGCCGTATATTTATCTGTTCCTTCGCGCATCAGTTTGGCTGCTGTGCTGGATAAGCCAAATAAACCTTTAGCAATTTCCTGATCTCGTGCTGATCCGGCATTAAAGGTCAGTTGAATATCGACCATAGGTAAATCACGGGTTTCAACAAATAAAGTGCGAACTTTGTAGTGATTATTCAGGTCATGAATAAAAGGTGCTTGAAATGCCTGCTTTTGATTAATGTTTTTTAAACTTTGCAGGAGAGGGATCGCTTGTAGCTGACTGGGATTATCATTCAGATCAGGTTGGGTATCTAAATAATTTTCTGCCCAAAGGCTTGAACTGAGGCTTAAGCTGGTTAAAAGGATAAGAGAGCGAACTTTAGACATTGTAATAACCATTATTGAGCTTTCTGTTCAGGCAAAAGGTAGAGCGTACTTAAATTTTCACGGACAAAATAGGCATTAGCAACCCGCTGAATATCCTCTGCACGGGCACTGTCATAATGCTGAGGCAGTTCATCCATCAGGCGGTAACTCAATCCGTTTACTTCAAGGTTTCCAATCATTTTGGCCTGTCCGCTCAGACTGTCCTGACTATAAATCAGATTTGAAATAAAGCGTGTGCTGATCCGTGCCAGTTCATACTCAGAAATAGCTTCAGTTTTTAATAAATCAATTTCTTTCTGGATGGCCGTTTGTGCTTCTGCCAGGTTAACGCCTGGAGCCGGAAGTGCGGAAATACCAAACAGGCTATCTCCACGGTTATAAGGATCATAGGATACACTCACAGAAGTAAGCACTTTGCGGTCGCGAACCAGACGATCCTGCAACCGAGAAGAAATCCCACTATCCAGCAGGCTGCGAATAATGGTTAGAGCATAGGCATCTTGAGGATTCTTGGCGGTAGCTAGAGATTTCACATTCCAGGTCATATACAGATTAGGCACCTGAACATTGCTCTCAATTTCCATATGACGATAGCCTAAGCGCTCAAACTCGAGTACATCATTACGTGAGGGTGTGGGACGCGCCGGAATATCACCGAAATATTTCTGTACCTGAACGAGAGCTTCTTGCACATCTAAATCACCGACAATCACCAGAATGGCATTATTCGGGCTATACCAGTCTCGATACCATTTTTTAACATCACTCAGCTGAATATTATTAAGCGTTTTCATGTGACCAATCACGGGCTGACGATAGTGACTGGTGGGATAACTGATCCATCTAAAGCGTTCAAATGCCTGGGCACGCGGATTATCATCAGTACGCTGACGCCGTTCTTCCATTACCACTTTAATTTCCGGATCAAAATCTTGCTGGCGTAACAACAGGTTTTTCATACGGTCAGATTCAAGTTCTAGCGCCATCGGAAAATAGGCTTTGGGATAGAGCTGATAATAGTTCGTGTAATTGGTAAAGGTTGCGGCATTAATACTGCCGCCATAAATCCGGCTTAACCGGGTAAATTCATCATTGGGAACCTTGCTTGTGCCTTTAAACATCATGTGTTCCAAAGCATGAGATACACCGAGAATATTGCCGGACTCATCACTACTGCCGACTTTATACCAGATCTGTGTCATCACCATCGGGGAGCGATGATCTTCCCGGATAATGACTTTTAAGCCATTACCTAAATATGTTTCGATGGTGGTGCGGGATAATTCACTCTGGGTTGCGGCATGTACGGGGTTAAAACCGAAACTCAGGAGGAGTACAGCGGCTGGAGAAATCCGTTGTTTAATGATTCTGGATAAGGAGGAGATAGCAAAAAAAGATAGGGACACAAAGTCTTCCAATGAATAGATATTTGTATTTAGGATTATTTTTCAGAAATCTTGTATTGAAAGCAACCAAACACTGTTATTTTTTGGTTGTTTATTCATGGATTGGATTGCCCGCTCAAAACACTGCAAGTTATGCTAGAATTCAATTTTTTAACGCAATGCTTTTCAAGGATTCGGCATGCAACAGCAATCTAATGGGCAAAACAAATTTTTGATTGATGCTGATATCGGAGATGATGATGTCACATTACCGAGTTTACCTGCGGTTAATGTGCCGATTGTAGAAACACCAAGCACAATTGCTGAAGTTTCTGCACCTGTAGCGACAGAAGCTCAGGAAGAAGAACCTGCTACAAAAGGCGGTTTCTTTAGCCGTATGAAAGAGGGTTTAACCAAAACCCGTAAAAATCTTGCCGATGGGATGGTCAATATCCTGATTGGTGGCAAAGAAATTGACGATGAATTATTAGAAGAAGTTGAAGAACAGCTTTTGGTTGCAGATATCGGTGTTGATGCAACTAAAACAATTATTGCCAATTTGACTGAACGTACCGCACGCGGTGACCTGATTTATTCTCACTCGCTGTATAAAGCACTTCAGGAAGAACTGGTGGCTCTGCTGGCTCCGCGTGTTAAACCGCTGCATATCGATTCAAACAAAAATCCTTATGTAATTCTGGTCGTGGGTGTAAATGGTGTAGGTAAAACCACGACCATTGGCAAGCTCGCAAAACGTCTGCAAGGCGAAGGTAAAAAAGTCATGCTGGCTGCGGGTGATACTTTCCGTGCTGCTGCAACTGAGCAGTTACAGATCTGGGGTGAACGCAACAATATCGCCGTCGTAGCCCAAGGTCATGGTGCTGACTCTGCTTCAGTCATTTTTGATGCTTTTGAAAGTGCACGTGCCAAAGGTGTGGATGTTTTAATTGCAGATACTGCAGGCCGTCTGCATAACAAAGGTCATCTGATGCAGGAATTGACCAAAGTTAAACGTGTGATGCAGAAGATTGATGCGACTGCGCCACATGAAGTGATGCTGGTGGTGGATGCCGGTACAGGACAGAATGCCATTAATCAAGTTGAAATGTTTGATGAAGCAGTAGGTTTAACGGGTTTAACCATTACCAAGCTGGATGGTACTGCAAAAGGTGGTGTGCTGTTTAATATTGCCAGCCGTACCCATGTACCGATTCGCTTTATCGGTGTAGGTGAGAAAATTGATGACTTACGTCCATTCTCGGCAAAATCATTCGTTGCTGCATTGTTTGAAACTGAAAAATAATTAATGCGACTTGCGTCACATAAACTCCGCTAAATGCGGAGTTTTTTGTTTTTAAGGAGTTTGAATGCTCTAAAAAGCAGCATAAAAAAATAGCAAATCCTGCCTGCCTGAATAAACCCATTATAATTGTATGGGATTTTCCTGGTGATTGAAGTTCAGGCTATATGTAGAGGGTAGAAAATGGCATTACTCAATAAAATTGGGCAGGTATTAACAACTGACCTGACTAAGGATTTTAAATTTCCTAAAAAAAGTAAAGCAGTTGAAAATTTAGAATTCACTTTTGTTGAGAAATTAAAAAAGTGCCGTGGGACCTATCAGCTAGGTAAGCGTGTGCATTACAGTCAGGCTTATCTGACCGAGCTGATTCAGGAAGCTGTGCATAGTTGTCCTTCAGCCTATAATTCACAAAGTGCACGCATTATCGTGCTATTTGCCGATTCACATCATCAATTCTGGAACATTGTGAAAGATGTTCAACGCCAGCATGTGCCGGCATCGGTCTACGAGGGGATTAGAATCAAGCTGGATCAATGTGCAAATGCCTATGGTACGATTTTATTCTATGAAGATCAGCGCGCCATTCAATAATTACAGAAGAAAGTTCCATTTAGTGCTGATGATTTTCCACTATGGTCAGAGCAGACTTCCGGCATGGTACAATTTGCTGCGTGGACTGCGCTGGCAGATGCTGGTCTAGGTACTTCTTTGCAACATTATAATGCGCAGATCAATCACCCTGTAGCTGAGCATTTTAAGATTGATGAAAACTGGTTGCTACGTGCTCAGCTCTGTTTCGGTTCAATTGAAGAAGCAATAGAAGATAAAATTGAGTCTGTAAACCCAGACAGCTTCCAGGTATTTAGCTAAGACCTGTGATTCTTGAAATTAGTATGTGCTAAGGTGACTGATACAAAGGATCAACCTTAACATCTCTGAGAATGTTCTATAAATAAAACACATTGTTATCGAAATAAGACTGTTTTAGGCAGTGAAAATGCTTAAGATGATCTTATCGGTTTTAAATAATCAGAATAGAACGAGGTGAGATCATGGCATTCCTAGATCATATTAAAAAACGCCGTAGTATTTATGCCATTGGGAAAAATGTCAGCCTGGATCAGGCAGAAATTGAGAACATCATTAAAGAGGCGGTGAAACATAGTCCATCATCTTTTAACTCGCAATCCTCACGCGTGGTGATTTTGTTTGGTCAATCACATGATACTTTCTGGCATATTGTGCGTGAAACTTTACGCGACCTGGTGTCAGCAGATGCTTTTGAGGCTACCAATAGCAAAATAGATGGTTTTGCGGCAGGTTATGGAACTGCACTGTTTTATGAAGACCAGAATGTCATTAAAGGAATGCAAGAAAAATTTGCGCTGTATGCAGATAATTTCCCGATCTGGTCAGAGCATGCCAGCGGTATCGCTCAGTTTGCAACCTGGACAGCTTTGGCTGAACATAATGTTGGTGCATCACTACAGCATTACAATCCGATCATTGATGAAGAAGTGGCGCAAACTTTCAGTATTCCATCGAACTGGAAGCTTCGTGCTCAATTGGTATTTGGTTCAATCGAAGCCCCTCCAGGTGAAAAAACCTTTATGGATGATGCAGAACGATTTAAGACCTTTGCATAATCGATTTAGAGATGAGAAAGAAGTACTGTTAAGTACTTCTTTTTTTATGTGTGATATAGCAGAAATCAGAAGATAGATAGTCTGATAAATGCTGAGTAAAGTACTGTAGAGACAAAGCATTTGTCATAGAATTGTCATTTATACACGGCATAGTGCAATGAAAATTTTATATATTAACCAGAATGAGTGAGTGACATGGATTTACGTATCACAGCAGCTGTAGTTGCATTATTGAGCAGCACATCAGCTTTTTCAGCCGTGACATTAACCGTACCTGAAGAAATCAAGATAATCGCAGTGAATGATCAGGAAGTACGTTCAGGTCTATTACGCTCAGATCAAACTTATAAACTGGATGCTGGTACGAATGCGATTAGTGTTCGCTATACTGAATTTTTCCAGCACAATGACAATTCTCATGACATTTTAAAATCTGGCGTAGTAACTGTAAAAACTCCAGAACTTAAAGATGGTGAAGCTTATAAATTGGCTTTAATTAACGCGCCTAAAAATTTTGATGAAGCGAAAAAATATAAAGATCAGCCAATTATTGGTTTATATGATGCAAAAAATCAGCTTCTGGTTCAGCAGGCGGGAGCAAAAGATGCAGCGAAACCATTACTAGGGCAAAGCGTTTTAGGAAAATCTGTGGATTTGACAACGAATAAAGTAATAACTCCAACAAATCAGCCGGCAGCGGTCTACACTCAAACTGCAAGTACACCGAATATTGCTACTGCAAACGTTCAGGAAAATGCATCAGTTGGTCAGCTTGATCAGCAATTAATTCAGTTATGGAAGCAGGCATCTAAAGCTGAACGACAAAAATTTATGAATTGGCTTGGCGAGCAGGAAAATTAAAATTTATTGTTCAATATTAAAAGGGATCGTATGCAACGATCCCTTTTAATAAAAACTAAACCAGTCGAAATTCACATTTGCTTAAAATTTCAGGCCAAAAGTGACTGGAAAAAAGCATTAAAACTGCTAAAAATAGCAATTCAGATTAAAAAATAAACGTACAATGCGCTTTTTTGAATATTTTTAAGAAAAGCTCTTGCACTGGTTCGGAAACTGTATAGAATACTCAGCACACCAACGCAATGCATGAAACGAAACGTTAAGTGGTTGGGTTGGAGCTTAAAACTGACGAGGTTTTAAGTAAGATCATTAAGAGATTATGAAGAACAACTTGTGTGGATTTTTACTGGTTGATTGATCGAAATTATTTTCATTGATTGAATGGTAGAAATTACTCGAAGTTTATTTGAGAAATATTTGTCAGAAAAT
>NZ_VPDL01000038.1:0-20571 GCF_013417705.1 Acinetobacter sp. YH12235
TAATTCAAGTGAATTTGTTTGAAAGAAGAACTTTAAAAGCTTTATTTTCACCCGATAAAATACCCATAAAACAAGAGGAAGCTCATTTGAGCTTCCTCTTGTGAAAAATTGTGGGACAGCAATGACCTAATGGTCTCTCTTTTCTTAGGCTATGAAATCTTGTATATAGCTGAATTGGTAAGTTTATCTAAAATTAACATAATACACGTTATACGGAAGTATTTTTATTTATTTTTATAAATCATAGGCTTACTATATAATAAAAAGCCCGTTCGTCACAGATTGGGCTTTTTTTATAATTTTTCATATTTCACGCTCAATGAATAAGCAATGTTCTACGGTTTTATGTAGTCTCATTTAACTCTAGATCAGAAAAAAATGTCCATATGAAATAAGAATAAATCTCCAAGTAATTATGGTTTTGGAACATTCTCTATTTAAGTGAAAAAAGTATTCAATACTTGGCTTGAAAATGATGCTGGCAGCAGTGAGTTCTTTTTAAACTGGGTAGCAGTCCTAAATTTCACAGCAAAGAATTCAAAATAGAAATGCAGAGATAATGTGTCATGTACTGCGCCCCCAATCTTATATTCTATGAGTGCACAAGGTATGAGTTTAGATTGATTATGACTGGGACTGGATATTGACCAGATTGCGTTCTCGGCTTAGGTCGTAACGGTTAATACTAAAGATGAGCAGGGCAAAGACAAAGCCCAATGCAACGCAGGCTGACCAGCCGTACATTTTCCATAGGTTTAGCGATAGAAATGCACCGATTCCAGCACCTGAAAAATAACAGGTCATATAGATTGCATTAATACGGGAACGGGCCTGCACTGAGATCCGATATACCAGATTCTGATTTAAAACATGTAGCGAAGAAATCCCAAAATAGGCAGGAATTAATCCAATGATATATACCCATAAATAGCTTTGCGCAAAAAACAAGGGAATCCAGGCCAGAATTAAACCTGTGGTAGCGAGTTGTGCGACCCATTTTTCCCGATGTCGACCAATCATTTTACCGGTCCATTGTGATGACCAGATGCCGACTATACCAACGATGCCCATTAACCCAATCTGGAAATCATTAAAATGGTAGGGGGCTTCCGCCAGTACAAAAGTCATGGTGGTAAAAATAATACTCAGCATACCAAAGCCCAAACCACCAATGATGCTGCGTCGAATCAGCATCGGTTCGGTTTTGGCAAAGGTAAATAGTGAGCGATAAATCTGCAAGATGCTCATTTGTAGCTGGCTTTTCGCTTTAGGTAACTGATACCACATGGCGATGCTGAGCAAGAGAATAGAACAGCCACTCAATAGGTAAACGGCATGCCAGGACCATAAGGTAGAAATCAGTCCTGATACAGTTCGGGCAAATAGAATACCGACTAGAACACCACTCATCAGCAGGCCGACCACTTCAGCACTTTTTTCTCGTTGAGACAGGTTAGCGGCAAAAGGAATCAGAATCTGAGTGGTAATCGAACAAAAAGAGGCGAGTAGGGTAAAACCATAGAGCATATGCAGATTAGTACTGGCAGAAAGTCCGATCAGTGCCAGTCCGGTACATAGCATGAGGCTGCAAATATAGAGACGTTTTTCAAATAAATCGCCTAGAGGTACAAACAAAAATAACCCAGTGGCATAACCAATCTGGGTTAAAACGACAGTCCAGCCAGACTCGGCCACACTGATATGCAGATCTTCTGCGATAGAATAAATTAATGGCTGGTTAAAATAGTTACAACCTGCGCAAAGTGCGCAGGTCATAGCCATCATAAACATAAACTTTCTTGAAATTTGCCCTTGAGCTGACATCCTTGTCTCCTGAGGCTTTAGAAACTATAAGTCGCTGATAAGTTCACACGAGAAACATCCGCTTCTCGATTATCAAAAGTTTCACGCTTACCGTGGTGATATTCTGCGCCCAGATTAACCTTTGGAACTGGAGAATAAATCACGTTTGCTACATAGTCAGTTAAACGTTTATTGGTTTCAGGATTCGCGCGTGCATAGTCGCTGGAATCATCAAAATCAACAACGCTAGCATTAATGCTACTACGTAGTTTCGGCGTGAATTTATGTGTAAAGCCGATATTTAAGCTATTAAACTCATTCAGTAGAAGTTCATTATTGATTGGATCGACTGAGTAATCTCCACCCCAGGCAGCACCGTCGGTGGTTGAACCTTGAGTCAAGAAAGCTGCAATACGCTGGTCGCCGACCATATGGAAATAGTTACCCTGAATCGAGTTTTGATCATTGAGATGATAACGTCCACCAAGGCCTACACCCCAACCAACTTTTTCAATATCACCTGTATCTGTTTGCGCCTGCTTTTGATTGACAAAGCCTTGAGCCAATAAATGCAGCGGACCTGATTGATGAACATATTTAGTGGTTAAAGCAGGCAAGGCAGAAGAGCGATCACCACCGGCCATATACTCCAGACCTACATTCCAGGTATTTTCCGGATCAAGTTTGAAAGCATAGCTGACTTGAGGCGTACGTAGGACTGATCCACCCAGCAATAAACTGTAATCGACAGCTTCAGTACTAATTTCCGGTGTAGACATCAATGACCAGGCCTGACCAAAAGTCCAGTTATAGTATTTTAAATGTGCATGACGAATACGTAATCCACCATCGCCTTTACCATTATTGGTCCAGAAGTCAGCTTCTAAGCGTGCAGAAACATTCGGGTTTCCACCCAAGTCTTTCGCCAGGAAACCAATTCGGCTGGCAGCTGCAGTAAAATCTGAACGGGTAGAGTCAGGTTCAGTGAAAGGCACTTTATTAATCTGGTTAATGGTACGGCCACGAGCTTCAGTGGTACTTTTGAAATCGACTGCGCCATCAAAGCGAATCAATCCATAGACATCGACATTGTCTACCATTGAACTCAAAGTTTTAGAGTCTTGTGCTTTGGCTTCTTCTTGCTGGTTCTTTAACGCAAGTTGTGCTGCTTTTTGCTGTTCCAATTCGGCCTGGATTTGCTTTAACTGTGATTCTAAAAACTGCATCCGGTCTTCAGACGCTTCTGCTGAAAATGCCTGTGCTGAAGCAATACCACATAATGTCGCTAAAACTAATTTTTTCATTTCTTAATCCCTAAAGAAATTTTCTGATATCTAAGAAGGAAAATCTTTCCTTATCGTTGCTCTAATTGCTAAATGCAGAGATGCTGACTTTTAAATGATGAATACGAGTCTCGTTCAACCCAGAAACATCCTGTTCAGGTCAAAGCATATGGATTCGATATTAAAGTCATAAAATTTGGATTCTGGAGAGCTGTTTATTTACAACTCTCCAGAGTTAAAAATTTATTCTGCTTTTTGTGGATCGTATAAACGGTCTTTAATAAACAGGGCAGGAATCAAACCGCATAGGAAGTAAGCTGCACCCATCACCAATAGACCCGTACCGATCGAACCATTCATCGCAAGATAACCAATGGTAATTGGAGCGAAGATTGCACCGATACGACCGATATTGAATGCACCACCGACTGCTGTACCACGAACCCCAGTTGGGAAACTTTCAGTGAGATAGGTTGCATTAATCGCATATGGAATACCGTACAGGAAGCCGAAGATCAGCATCAGCACACCAATGTTATCGGCATTGTGCATATACACCACGACAGGAATAAACAGCGCTGTTCCCATGGTGCCGAAAGCAAACACAATACGGCGACCAATTTTATCAGCCACATAACCTGCAATGATTTTGGCAAACATCATGGTGATAAAGGTACCTACCATGTATAACGCCATTTCCTTGAATTTAATGCCCAATTCAGCTTCAAGATAACTTGGTAACCAGTTACTTACACCGAAATAACCGAATAGCAGGAAACCAGAGCTGAAAGACCATAAGATGAACATCTTGCCATGGGTCTTATCTTTAAGAATGGTGATATATGGATTGCCTTTTTTGGCATCATTATCCACGATCTGACCAGTTCTTTTCATTTCACGGACACGTTTCCATGACTCTGGCTCTGGTACCATAAAGTGCATCAAAATACCCAAAGCTAATGGGGCAATTGTCACCCAGTACAGCATACGCCAGCCGAATTCGGGAATAATCCAGCCAGAAACCATGGTAATCACCAATGAACCTAAAGTGAAACCAGTCATTAATGTTGCCAATACTGTAGTACGGTATTTGGTCGGTACGTATTCTGACATCAGGGTATTACAGGCAATATATAAACAGCCTAAACCTAAGCACGAAAGGGTGCGTAAAATCGCAAACTCTTGATAAGACTGGGCAAAACCTGAATAGGCAGACAAAATCGAGAAGGAAATAGTGGCCAATACGATGACACGTACGCGACCGAATTTGTCACAGGCCCATCCGCCAATAAAGCCACCGATCCCCATACCCAAAAGAGAATAACTTCCCAAGGCACCGGCCTGTACAGAAGTTAGCCCCCATTCTGCTTTCAAACTGGTCAAGCTGAAAGCCAGAATACCAATGTCTGCACCGTCACATAGTAAAATCAAAAAAGCGAAGACAAAGGCCGTCATCCACAGGCGTTTAGGTGCCTGCTTAACGGTGTCGTCGGAGGAGACCCCCGTTTTAGTTTCCTCAGCTACGATGGTATCGCTTGTCATTCTTATATCCTCTATATATTAAAGTAGCATTCCTCTGCTACCGCTAAATCCATTTTCTTCCTCACGGAAAAGCATTTTCCTCATCTAAGGTCTAAGCGTCTGTGCGCATTCGCCCTGTTACGATCAGGCTGGATCTGATTTTTCCGTTTCACCTTGAGTGAAAAATCACTGAACAACGTAGTATCCTTATGACGGAAATTAATTTTTTTATTTTGTATTGTGGTTAATATTTACATAAATGAATAACCAAAATTCGAATTAAATAATTAATTCCGTATTGCGAAATCAATTAATCATAAAATAGCCAACTGAACAAGAGTTTTTACTCTAATTTTTATTAAAAAATAACTTTTTTGAGTTTTTGAGAGAAAAAATCTTGATTTATGGGTCTAGAAACCGTAGTTTTATATAAAATATAATTTCGCTATACAAAATAAATGGAGATTTTTGATGGAACAGGTAGTTCAAGTAGAGCAAATCTCGACACATGTGGCGATGGTCAAGATCCATCGTCCAGAAGCTAAAAATGCCCTGAATACAGAAGTGCGTCAGAAACTGGCTGCGGCTTTTCTGCAATTGAATGACGATGAAAATATCCGTGCCATTATTCTCACTGGCGGTGAAACTGATTTCGCTGCAGGCGCTGACCTTAAAGAATTAGCCAATGCTGAAACGATCCAGATGATGCAACGTCGTACTGAGCGTTACTGGCAAGCCATTGCGCAGTGTTCAAAGCCGGTGATTGCAGCAGTAAACGGTTATGCATTGGGTGGTGGCTGTGAACTGGCGATGCATGCGGACATTATTATTGCCGGAAAAAGTGCCCAGTTCGGTCAGCCTGAAGTCAAAGTAGGGGTAATGCCGGGTGCTGGTGGTACACAGCGTTTATTCCGTGCCGTGGGTAAATTTCATGCAATGCGCATCATTATGACGGGTTGTCTGGTTCCTGCACCAGAAGCGTATCAGATTGGTCTGGTGTCTCAAGTAACTGAAGACAGCGAAACCCTTGCAACAGCAATCAAAATGGCTGAAGGTTTGGCAAAAATGCCGCCAATCGCGCTGGAACAAATCAAGGAAGTGGCTTTACTGGCCGAAGATGTGCCACTCAATGCTGGCTTAATGCTGGAACGTAAATCTTTCCAGATGCTGTTTTCTTCAGAAGATCAAAAAGAAGGTATGCAAGCCTTTATCGAAAAACGTAAACCAAATTATCAGGGACGATAAGCATGAGCATTCAAATTCAGAAAATCGGTATTATTGGCGTAGGTACCATGGGTGCAGGCATTGCCCAGATCGCAATTCAATCTGGTCATGATGTCGTGTTGTTTGATGCCAAAGAAGGGGCAGCTGAACAGGCACAGGATAAACTGGCCAAAACATTAAATACCTTGGCAGATAAAGGTAAATTCAGCCATGAAAAAGCAGCTGAAGATATTGCCCATTTATCAATCGCACAGCAATTAGAAGATTTGAAAGATTGTGATCTGATTGTTGAAGCGATTATTGAAAATCTGGAAATTAAACAAAAGCTGATGCAGCAACTAGAAGACATTGTGAAACCAGAAGCCATTCTGGCATCCAATACATCTTCATTGTCGATCAGTGCGATCGCTGCCAATTGCAGCCAGCCGGAACGCGTTGCTGGTTATCACTTCTTTAATCCGGTTCCACTGATGAAAGTGGTTGAGGTCATTGAAGGCTTTAATACCCGTGCTGATATTGTGGATGCGCTCACTCAGTTATCTACGAAAATGGGACATCGCCCGGTAAAAGCTAAAGACACCCCAGGATTTATCATTAACCATGCAGGTCGTGCCTTTGGTAGCGAAGCCTATGCAATTCTGAATGAAAATGTCACTCCATTTTATGAAATTGATCGCATCTACCGTGACGGGATCGGTTTCAAGATGGGGCCATTCGAGTTAGGCGATCTGACCGGGATGGATGTATCTCATCCAGTGAGCGAATCGATCTATCACCAATATTATGAAGAAGCGCGTTACCGCCCAAGCGTGATTACCCGCCAGCGTTTTATTGCCAAACAATTAGGCCGCAAAACTGGTAAAGGTTTTTATGATTACACTTCAGGTAGCAAAGTAGGTGATGTGGCTCCAACATTGGTTGAAAAGCTGGATCAATATCCATCGGTTTGGTTAGGTACAGAATATAGCGAAGACCGTCAGGCGCTTGAGCAATATCTGCAGCAGTTCAACATCCAGATCGAGCAAACTGAAACACCTTCAGCAGATGCTTTAATTCTGATTGCGACTTATGGTGAAGATGCAACTTCAGCCGCAGTCCGCTATCAGGTGTCTCCGCAGCAAGTAGTCTGTATTGATCTGCTTTACGGTCTGAATAAACACCGTACTTTAATGCCAACGTTTGTGACCAAAGCTGAACTGGTAACCGCAGCACAATCGATTTTCAATCTGGATGGTGTGACTGCGAGTACAATTCAGGAAAGCGTCGGCTTTGTGGCTCAGCGTGCTTTGGCCATGATCGTGAATCTTGGCTGTGATATTGCCCAGCAAGGTGTTGCCACTGTAGAAGACATTAATATTGCCGTGAAATTAGGCCTTGGTTATCCATACGGCCCAATTGAATGGGGCGATGTATTAGGTGCTGAAAAAATTCTGAAAATTTTAGACCGCATGACTGCGATTACTCGTGACCAGCGTTACCGCCCAAGTCCTTGGTTGCGCCGCCGCGTTCAACTCGGTTTACCTCTTGTTCATACTACACATTAATTAAAAAGTTAAAGGAATAACACTCATGTTAAATGCCTATATTTATGATGGTTTACGTTCACCAATCGGTCGCCACGCAGGAAGCCTGGCAACTGTACGTCCAGATGATCTAGCAGCAACAGTTATTAAAAATCTGTTAGAAAAAACCGGTATTCCAGCAGCTGACGTAGAAGATGTGATCTTTGGCAGCACGAATCAGGCCGGTGAAGACAGCCGTAATGTGGCACGTTTTGCAGCGTTGTTAGCGGGTATGCCGGTAACAGTTCCAGGTCAGACGGTAAACCGCTTATGTGCATCAGGTCTCGGTGCTGTGATTGATTCAGCACGTGCCATTACCGCAGGTGAAGGTGAGCTGTATATTGCAGGTGGTGTAGAAAGCATGACGCGTGCACCATTTGTAATGGCTAAAGCTGAAAGCGCGTATTCACGTGATGCAAAAATCTATGACACCACGATTGGTACACGTTTCCCGAACCGTAAATTCACCGATCAGTTTGGCGCGCACAGCATGCCAGAAACAGGTGATAACGTCGCTGAAGAGTTTGGCATTACGCGTGAACAGGCAGATACTTTTGCTGCTGCATCACAAGCGAAATATCAAGCTGCAAAAGAAGCAGGTTTCTTTGAAGGTGAAATTACCCCGATTGAAGTTTCACAAGGGCGTAAATTACCGCCTAAATTAGTGACTGAAGATGAACATCCACGTCCATCTTCGACATTTGAAGCATTATCCAAGTTAAAACCGCTTTTCGAAGGTGGTGTTGTGACTGCAGGTAATGCATCAGGTATCAATGACGGCGCTGCAGCACTGATTATCGGCAGTGAAAAAGTTCAGGAACAGTATGGCTTAAAACCTTTAGCTCGTATTCTGTCTTCTGCAGCCGCTGGCATTGAGCCACGCATCATGGGTGCGGGCCCAATTGAAGCAATCAAAAAAGCTGTAAAACGTGCAGGTTTGACGCTAGATGATATGGACATTATCGAGATCAATGAAGCATTTGCCAGCCAGGTGTTATCTTGCCTGAAAGGTCTGGATGTGGCTTTTGATGATCCGCGTGTCAACCCAAATGGTGGTGGCATTGCGATTGGCCATCCACTAGGCTGTTCAGGTGCGCGTTTGGCTTTAACTGTTGCGCGTCAATTACAGCGTACTGGTAAAAAATATGCCGTGATCAGCCTGTGTATCGGTCTGGGTCAAGGCCTGGCGATGGTGATTGAAAACCCTGAAGCTGCATAACAGCTTTAGTCATCGTCTTAATGCCATGTATAGATAATATACATGGCATTTTTTATTGGGCTATTTATATGGGAATAAAATCCCTGCATATAGCAGGAAATATTCAAATCAGTTTAAATCAGCGTAAGGATTATTTGCGGCCAGTGACCAATAAAGTTGCTGAACCAAAGGCATAAATTTTACCGTCTTTATCGACAATTCGGCCTTCTGATGTCAACACATTACGACCAATGCGGATCACTTCACCAATGGCAGTATAAGTTTCGCCATTTTTCATGGCTTTGAGCATTTTGACATTCAAGTCAATAGTAGAAAAACTGACACCAGCATCAACTGTGGTATGAACCGCTGCACCTGTTACGCTGTCCAGAACAGTAGCGCAAAATCCACCATGAATGCCACCTTGTAGGTTGAAATGACGTTCATCTGGATAAACTTCATATTCCACGTAGTTTTCACGGACGACACTGAGTTTCATGGGAATCAGTTGTCCCATCGCTGAACCAGGCAATTCGCCATTTTTAATTGCAGTTAGATATTCAAGTCCATTCATTTGAGCTGTAGTCATATAACTTCCCTTTAATAAAATATTTCGCTTTATGAAATAATATTCTGTTTTTCTAAAATTATGATATAACAGATAGTGATCGAAATGCTATATTTTTCCAGGATGGAATGATGACAATAAAAAATCTCGTTACAGTTGCTGAATGGCAGGCACGCTGTGAACTGGCTGCGCTTTATCGCATTATTGCGCATTATCGGATGACTGACTTGATTGATACTCATATCAGCCTAAGAGTTCCAGATCAGCCAGATTGCTTTCTGATTAATCAATATGGGGTCGCATTTGAAAAAATGCGTGCCTCAACGTTGGTGAAGATTAATCATGAAGGGCAGGTGGTAGAAAGCTATGAACAAGATAAGCTGGTGAATATGGCAGGCTTTGTGATTCATTCTGCAATTCATGACGCGCATCCTCATTTGAACTGTGTCATTCATACGCATACTGCAGATGGTATTGCCGTCTCTGCTCAGAAACACGGGCTTCTCCCAATTTCCCAACACGCCATGAAATTTTATCAGCATGTGGCCTATCACGAATACGAAGGCGTTGCGCTGTCAACTGATGAGCAGGAGCGCCTGATTCAGGACTTGGGCGATCATCGTGCCATGATTTTAAGAAATCATGGGCTATTAACGGCTGGGGAGACCATTGCACGGGCTTTTCATGAAATCTATTTCCTGGAACGCGCCTGTCAGGCACAGGTCAAGGCCTTAAGTGGCGGTGCTGAATTGCATTATCCAGCAGAAGAAGTCCGAATTAAAACAGCGAAGCAGTTCGCTAGTCCTCTCATTGAACCGATTTTACAGCGTGCCTGGCAGGCCGCTTTGTCCCTGATTGAGCATCAATATACGGAGTATGCATCATGATTGTTATTTCCAGTTCTGTACCAAATATTGAAGCCATTCTGGTCAAGTCTTTTCAAAAATATGCGCCAGCTGGTAGTTTCTGTACAGTTGACAGCCCTGAAGCTGAACAGGCAACCACAGTTGCTGCCTGGTTTCCAGATCTGGAAAAAGTGCAGCAGCTACCAAAGCTTGGCCTGATTCATTCGATCGCTGCTGGGGTAGAACATTTAAACTTAAATGCTGTACGCTCAGATCAAGCCGTTTGCCGGGTGCTGGATCCACACCATCAAAAGGGCATGTTTGATTATCTGCTTTGGGGTGTGCTGTATTTTCAGCGTTATTTTGACCGCATGATTCAGCAGCAAAAGCAGCAGCTCTGGAAGCAGTATCGCCAGAGTTATAGCCATCATATCCAGATTGGGATTATGGGACTGGGACATATGGGCGGATATGTGGCAGAACGTTTCGCAGACATGGGCTATCAAGTCTCTGGTTGGTCGAATTCCCCAAAAGACATTAATCAAGTTAAAAGTTATGTGGGCCAAGAACAGCTTTCCGACTTCCTGGCGCAAACTCATATTCTGATTAACCTGCTGCCACTTACCGAAGAGAATACCGGCATTCTATCTGCTGAATTATTTCAGCAACTGCCTGAACAGGCGGCTTTGATTCATGTCGGGCGTGGCCAGCATTTAATCGAGCAGGATTTATTGGATGCATTGGATTCTGGTCATCTACGTGGTGCGATTGTCGATGTGTTTGAGCAGGAACCGTTATCTGCTGACCATCCATTCTGGCAGCATGAAAAAATTGTGGTGACACCACATGTCGCCTCACATGCCCCAATGTCTGTGGTAGTTGAACAGATTCTGGAAAATGATCGTCGCTTAAATCAGGGCCTGGATTTGTGTCATCAGGTGGATGTTAACAAAGGCTATTAATTTGTAGGGATACAGACAAAAATAAGGAAATTGATGATGTGGGAAATGATTCAGACTCAGGTTCAGCAAGGCGTTGCGACTTTAAGTTTTAACCGGCCAGATTCACTCAACAGTTTCAACCGGCAAATGCATGAGGAAGTGCAGCAAGTATTGAAAAGTTGGAATACGGATTCAGGCATTCGGGTGATTGTGATTCGTGGTAATGGTCGGGCATTTTCAGCGGGACAGGATTTAAAAGAACGTGCCGGACAGCTTGGCAATGTACCTTTGCCACCAGAGGGTTCGCTGGCCAAATATTATAATCCTTTGATTAATCTGATTCGTAAAAGTCCTAAACCGGTGATTGCGGCAGTAAATGGTGTGGCTGCCGGTGCAGGGGCCAATATCGCGCTGGCTTGCGATCTGGTTATTGCCAAGGAAAGTGCCAAATTTATTCAAGCCTTTTCAAAAATTGGCTTAATTCCTGATGCTGGTGGTACCTGGATGTTGCCGCGTTTGATCGGCTATGCACGCGCCATGGCACTGACTTTACTTGGTGAGCCTGTGCATGCCAAAGAAGCGGCTGAAATGGGCATGATCTGGAAAATGATCCCTGATGCAGAATTTGATGCTTATATCGGTGAACTGGCACAGCGACTGGCACAACAGCCGACCTATGCGCTGGCTTTAACTAAACAGGCGCTGCAACGCAGTGCTGAAAATAGCATGGATCAGCAACTGGAGCTGGAACAAAACCTGCAATACCTAGCCCTGAGTAGCCAGGATTACAAAGAAGGTGTACAGGCCTTTGTCGAAAAACGCCCCGCACAATTTACCGGACGCTAAGGAGAGCATTCATGAAAATTCAAACGCGTATCACCGAGCTTTTAGGCATTCGCTATCCGATTATTCAAGGCGGTATGATGTGGGTCGGTACCGCAGAAATGGCCAGCGCAGTCTCCAATGCAGGTGGTTTGGGAACGCTGACGGCATTGACGCAACCCACACCGGAAGCGCTGACCAAGGAAATTGCACGTTGCCGTGAAATGACCGATCAGCCTTTTGCGGTGAATCTGACTTTATTGCCCGCTGTAAATCCACCCCCATATGCCGAATATCGTCAGGCTATTATTGAAAGTGGGATCAAGATTGTAGAAACGGCAGGCAACAAGCCGCATGAACATATTGAGGCCTTTAAACAGCACGGCATCATTGTGATTCATAAATGTACCTCAGTCCGTCATGCACTTTCAGCACAACGAATCGGTGCGGATGTGATCTCGATTGATGGTTTTGAATGTGCCGGCCATCCGGGTGAAGATGATATTCCCGGGCTGATCCTGATTCCTGCAGCAGCTGATCAACTTACTGTGCCGATTGTGGCCAGTGGTGGTTTTGCTGATGGTCGTGGTCTGGTGGCAGCACTTGCTTTAGGTGCTGAAGGGATCAATATGGGGACACGTTTCTGTGCCACACAAGAAGCGCCGATCCATCCAAACATCAAGCAGTTTTATGTCGACAATGATGAACGGGCGACACATCTGCTTTATCGTCAGTTCAGAAATACTGCACGTGTTGCCAAAAATGCAGTATCCGATCTTGTTGTGAAGATGAGTGAAGACCCAAATCTGGAATTTGAACAGATTCGCCCTTATGTTAGTGGCTTAAAAGGCAAGCTGGCTTTGGAAAATGGCGATGTAGATGCAGGCGTACTGACAGCAGGTCAAGTGATGGGGTTAATCCATGACATTCCAACCTGTCAAACGCTGATTGACAATATCATGCAAGAAGCAGAACAGATTGTTCAGCAACGTTTGGCTCAGTTTTTCCCGCGCTAGATCGATTTATTTTGATCATTTAATAAAAAGCCATTCATTACCGAATGGCTTTTTTATACCAAAGTTTTAATTTTTTAAATGTGATTTTTTATGTCATGACTAGATTTTATCCATGCACTTATATTATATTCGACCTAAAACATAATTTCGTATTATGAAATTAATTGTCATAAATATACAAATTAGAACTCATACAAGGGAATTACGATGAGAAATTATATTGCACCATTAAAAGACATGAAGTTTGTCCTGAAAGATCTGCTCAATGTTGAACAGAAATACGAAGGCTATGCAAAGTTCGCAGACAAAGTTTCTATGGATATTATGGAACAATATCTGGAAGTCGCTGCGGACTTTTGCCAAAACGAACTTCTGCCAATTAATGCGACAGGCGACCAGCAGGGCTGCCGTCTGCAAGATGGCGTCGTGACTACACCGGATGGTTTTAAAGCTGCTTATGACAAATATGTAGAACTTGGTTTTACCTCATTAACTGGTGATGAAAAATATGGTGGCCAAGGCTTCCCGACCTTATACCGTATTGCCATTTCAGAAATTATCACGGCGACCAACTGGTCTTGGGGTATGTACCCAGGCCTGTCTCATGGTGCGATGCGTACTTTAGAGCATCATGGTAGCGATGAACAGAAACAGAAATTCCTGGTGCCTTTAATTGCAGGTCGCTGGACCGGAACCATGTGTTTAACTGAATCACATGCCGGTTCTGATCTGGGCCTGATCCGTACTAAAGCGGTGCTAAATGAAGATGGCAGCTACAGTATCAGCGGTGAGAAAATCTTTATTTCAGCAGGTGAGCATGACCTGGCTGAAAATATCGTACACATTGTATTGGCGCGTTTACCGGATGCGCCTGCAGGTACTAAAGGTATTTCGCTGTTTATCGTGCCTAAATACAATCTAGATGAAGCTGGAAATGTGGCTTCACGCAATGGTGTGGTGTGTAGCGCGATTGAACACAAGATGGGTATTCATGGCAATGCGACCTGTGTACTGAATTTTGATAATGCCAAAGGTTTCCTGATCGGGCCTGAAAACCGCGGCTTAAACTGCATGTTTACTTTTATGAACTCTGCGCGTATTGGTACAGCGATTCAAGGTTTGGCTGCAGCTGAATCTTCTTATCAAGGCGCGTTGGCTTATGCCAAAGACCGTCTGGCGATGCGTTCACTTGAAGGTGCGAAAGAGCCAAACCTGCCTGCGGATCCAATTATCGTGCATCCGGCAGTGCGTAATATGCTACTGACTCAAAAGGTATTTGCAGAAGGTTCACGTGCCTTGGCATATTATCTGGCAACGTATGCTGATATCGCTGAAGCAACAGATAATTCTGAAGAGAAGAAAGCTGCAGAAGACCGTCTGGCATTATTGACCCCAATTGCTAAAGCCTTAATGACCGAAACAGGTGTAGAAGCTGCCAAACACGGTATGCAGGTCTTTGGTGGACACGGCTATATTGCTGAACATGGCATGGAACAGATTGCCCGTGATGCACGTATTGCCAGTCTGTATGAAGGTACTACTGAAATTCAATCAATCGACTTGCTGGCGCGTAAAGTGCTAGGTTCAAAATTGGGTTTGCTCACTGCATTAACGGATGAGATTCAGGGCTTTGTTAAAGAGCATCAGCAACATGCCCAGTTTAACCAGCAGGTTGCACAAGTGAGCCAGCTGACTGAGCAATGGCTAGAATTAACCAAAACGATTCAGGCTCAGGCACAACAGTCTGCCAATGAAATCGGTGCGGCATCTGTGGATTACCTATATTTCTCTGGTTATGTGGTGTCTTCGTATTTATGGCTGAAAATGGCGATTACGGCGCAGCAAAAGATTGAAGAAGGTAATACTGATCCGTTCTATGCAGCGAAGATCAAAACGGCACAATTCTTCTTTGCCCGGATTCTGCCAAGAACTTCAACTCACGTTGCCAATATTCAGGCCGGTGGTGAGAGCTTGTTCCTGCTGACTCCTGAAGAGTTTAAATTCGATTAATCCTTTTGCCCACGATCAATCTCTCGATCGTGGGTCTTTTTTTGTTACTACTTTTTTTATCCTGCACAAAACTCAATATCGATAGGTACTTTTCAGTATTACATCGGCCATAAAACAACAAGATCAGGAGTCTATATGGATTTAGACACGATTACTCGACAATGTCCTTATGGTGATCTGCAACTGACTTATCATGAAGTCGGACAAAAATCCTCATATCCCACCATTATTCTGATTCATGGCACAGGTGGAAATACCAACAAGCATTTCAGTTATATTTTTCCCATGCTCGGTATTCATCAGCGGGTTTTATCCATTGATTTGCATACTCCAGATAAAGCCGATCTGGCAGTGACTGATTTTAGCCAGCAAGTTGCAGCACTGATCCAGTATGCAGTTGCAGCAGATGAAGCCATTACAGTGGTGGGTTATTCACTCGGTGCCGTGATTGCTGCACAAGTAGCTGCGAGTCTTAAACAGCGTATCGCACATTTGATTCTTTTAGCTGGTTGGGCAAAAACCAGTTCAGTCCAACAACTGCGAACCACGATCTGGCAACAGTTATTTAATGATCAATCTGCAGCATTGCCGCATTTCGTGAATTATTGCCTATATAGCGATGACTATCTGTCAGCTCGTACTGAAAAACAGGTGCTTGATCTGGCACGTTTCGTCAAACCTTCTCAAGATGCAGCTAAACAGCGTGAACTGAATTATCGCATTGATATCACCGCCATTTTGCCGGACATCTCTGCTGAGACCTTGATCGTGGCCTGTCGTGAAGATCGTATGGTGCCTTTAGCGCAAGCAAAATTACTCTTTGCTTCGATTCAGAATAGCCGTTATATCGAAATTTCTTCGGGACATGCGATTCATATTGAAGCGCCAGCAGAAGTTGTGCAGCTAATTAATCAGTTTAGCCAGCATCCAGAGCAGTATCCGGCGAATCAAAAAATCCAGCCCATGATGCCTTAAAAAAGGAGAAAAATAATGCAAGCTCAAGGACAGCGCAGCAAGATTTTAATTGTAGGCAGCGGTTTTGGTGGCCTAGGAATGGCGATCCGTCTTAAACAGCAGGGCATTCACGATTTTAAAATCATTGAACGTGCCGCAGAAGTAGGCGGAACATGGCGGGATAATACCTATCCCGGCGTCGCCTGCGATGTACCATCACATTTATATTCTTTCTCGTTTATTAAAAATCCCAACTGGTCACGTGTCTTTCCGCAAGGGGCAGAAATTCAGCGTTATTTAATTCAATGCTGTGATCGAGAAAATATCCGGCCACATATTGATTTTCAGACTCAACTGGAAAAAGCTAGCTGGAATGCCAAACAACGTATCTGGAATATTCAGACCTCTAACGGTCTGTATCAGGTAGAATTTTTAATTACAGCAACCGGGCATCTGGCAGATGAACATCTGCCACAAATTCCGGGACTGGACGAATTTGAAGGTCAAGTGATGCATTCTGCACGCTGGAATCACGAAGTGAATCTGGATAATCAGCGTGTGGTTGTCGTGGGTTCAGGGGCTTCAGCTATCCAGCTTGTACCGGAAATTGCCAAAACAGCAAAAAGTCTGACCGTATTGCAACGCAGTGCGCCGTATATTTTACCGCGACCAGACCGGCCTTATTCTGAGTCAGAAAAACAGCTTTTCCGCAAAGAACCAGACAGCATGGCAGTGTTAAGACATTCTTTGTTCTGGGGCAATGAATACAATTTTGCCCAGCGCCGTAATCTGAAAAGTCAGATCGAGCGGGTCAAAAAAAACTGCCTGCAATTCTTGAAACACCAGATTTCAGATCCTAAATTACAGCAGAAACTCACACCGAATTATGAACCGGGCTGCAAGCGTTTATTGCTGTCCAATGATTATTATCCGACTTTTCTAAAACCCAATGTCACGCTTGAAGACTCAGCTTTGGCTGAAATTACGAAAGATGGTGTGATCAGTAAGTCCGGCAATGAATTCCCTGCAGATATCATCGTCTTTGCTACTGGATTTGAAGCAGCACGTCCACCTTATGCGGCAAAGGTGGTAGGTAAACATGGCTTAAGCCTGGAGCAGCAATGGTCTAGTGGTATGCAGGGTTATCAATCTACGACAGTCCATAACTTTCCGAATCTGTTTATCTTAAACGGTCCAAATACCGGGAGTGGGCATAACTCAGCGCTTTATTTCCTGGAAACCCAATTTGATCTGGTACTGGATGCCTTGCAGTTTTTTGAACAGGAACAGATTCAGGTCTTTGAAGCTGATCAAGATGCTGAAAATGCCTATATGCAGGAGTTACAGCAGCTTTCCCAAGGCAGTGTCTGGTTATCAGAAAGCTGTAAAAGCTGGTATCTGGATCCGGTCAGTCGCCAGCTGACTTTGGTCTGGCCAGATTATGCGCATTCATTTAGAGACAAAAACCAGCATTTTATTCGCAGTGGTTACCATTATGAATACATGGAAAATGCTCAAAGAAAAGTTGTCTGATTTTTAAATTTTATTCATTAAAAAAACCAGTCTATTTGACTGGTTTTTTTATCAAAAGATGATAGAGATTAATCTGCTTTTTGCGGATCATATAAGCGGTCACGTATAAACAGTGCAGGAATCAGACCGCAAATAAAATAGGCACTGGCCATTACCAGTAGACCTGTTCCAATTGAGCCTCCATGAGCAAAATATCCAATTGTAAATGGTGCAAATACTGCTCCGATACGACCTATATTAAATGCACCACCTACTGCTGTACCACGAATCGAAGTAGGGAAGCTTTCAGTCATATATGTGGCATTAATGGCAAATGGCATACCATACAAGAAGCCGAACATGAGCATCAGGTACAAAATATTGGTCGGTGTATTGAAATAAATTACAATCGGAAGAAACAGGGCTGTGCCCATGGTTCCAAAAGCGAACAAGGCACGTCGTCCGAAACGATCTGCCAGAATGCCTGCGACGATCTTGGCAAAAATCATGATTATAAACGTGCCAACCATATAGCCAGTCATGGCCTTAAAGCTGATGCCCAGATCCGATTCGAGATAGGCAGGTAACCAGTTGCTTAAACCGGCATAACCAAATTGCAGGGCACCTGCACTTAAAATCCATAGTAAAAACATCCAGCGGTGATTTTTATCTTTGAGAATGACTTTATAAGGATTCTGCTTTTTCACCTTAACTTTGCTAGCTGCTTCCTGACGTTTTAATTCACGTCGTAGCCATGAATCCGGTTCAGGAACAAGAAAATAAAGCAGAAAAGCCAGAACAATAGGGCAAATGGTAATCCAGTACAGCATACGCCAGCCATATTCAGGAATAATCCAGCCCGCCAGTAAAGTTGCACATAATGAACCTAAGGTAAAACCGGTCATAAGTGCTGCCAGAACAGTCGTCCGGTATTTTGTCGGAACATATTCTGACATTAAGGTATTACAGGCGATGTATAGGGAACCCAGTCCAATAGCTGCAATTGCCTGAACGGTGGTTAAATTAAATTCAGCTTTGATACTGGTAAGGCTATAGGCCAAGAAAGCCAGATCAACACCGTCTGCAAGTAAAATAAGAGAACATAGAATAAACGCGGTCATCCATATTTTTTTAGGCTGAACTGTGACCCGTTCAGCTTCTAGCACTGAAGTTTCATACGTCATCATCGACATCCTTTTCTTGTTACGTTGTTGTTTTATAAGAATGAATCCACATTCTTTTGTTGCTTTTACTGATTTATTATTTCGCTATAAGAAATGTCATGTTATTAATTGATAAAATATATCCAAATAATTAGCCATAAAATTCGTGATTTTATTTGTAAAAATTTGAAATTAGCCAAATATTGCATTGATTTGAGAGGAAAGATAACGTTATTATTTTTTAATCAAAATAAAGTTTCACGATACAAAATAAATTTAAAATCAAGGATAGGAGTGCTGTAATGACTAGTCAGCCATGGATGGAAGAATATAAAAAATGGAACGTCAATCCGGAATTTACCCGGCCTGACCCTGATAAAACTTTGAGCACAACGATTGCTGAGAACCTGCTTAAATTTAAGGATAAGACTGCATTCTTTTATCTGGATCGAAAGTTCAGCTATCAGGATATTGACGTTTATAGCCAGAAACTGGCGACCTATCTTCAAAATCTAGGCTTGGCAGCCGGTAGCCGCATCGCGGTGATGTTGCCGAATATTATTCAATATCCGATTGCGACTTTCGCGATTATTCGTGCGGGTTATATTCTGGTTAATGTAAACCCGATGTACACCCAGCGTGAGTTGTATCATCAAGTTCAGGATTCAGGAGCAGAAGCCTTGATTATTCTGGGCTCAACCTTAGAACAGTTAAATAATCTGGATGAATGTTCTGCGCTAAAACATGTGATTTCTACCCATCCGCTCGATTTCATTCAGGATCAGTCAGTTTCAATTTATAGCCAAACAGCGCAATATCCTGATAAACATTTTTCTGACTTTAAGCAGGCCATTGATCAGGTACAGGTGATTGATTTTGTAGCGCCTGTACAGCAGCAGGAAGATACTGTCATTCTGCAATATACCGGTGGGACTACAGGTGTTTCCAAAGGGGCTGAACTCAGTCATCGCAATATCTTATTTAATATTGCCCAGAACAGTACGGTGTTCATTAGCCATTTTGGCGATCGTTATGCCACTGAAGAAGAATATGTGTTTTGTGCCTTGCCGCTGTATCACATTTATGGTTTTACTATTTGCCTGTTCAGTTATGGACTAAGTCGCGGTTTTGCCAATGTACTGATTCCAAATCCAAGAGATCTGGATGCATTGGTAGATCAATATCATAAGCATCCTCCAACGGTGTTTCCGGGCGTGAATACCATGTTTAATGCATTGGCTCATCATCCACGTTTCCGCGAGCTGGATCACTCACGCCTAAAAACCACGACAGGCGGCGGTGCATCTGTTTTAAAAAACACGGCAGAATTATGGTGCGAAGTCACAGGCTGTCATATCTATGAAGGCTACGGTCTTTCTGAAACCTCACCAACGGCAACATTTAACCCGCCTTTAAGCAAGCGCTTTAGCGGTAGTATTGGCTTGCCATTGGCAGGCACACAAATTCAGATTCTGGATGATGAAGGAAAACCTGTAGCACTTCATCAGGCTGGAGAAATTGCTATTCGCGGCCCTCAGGTGATGAAAGGTTACTGGAAGCAACCGGAAGCAACAGCACAGGTATTTACCAAAGATGGTTTCTTCCTGACAGGTGATATCGGTTGTATGGACGAGCAGGGTTATATCACCATTCTGGACCGTAAAAAGGACATGATTCTGGTCTCCGGCTTTAATGTCTATCCAAATGAGCTGGAAGGCGTTTTATCCAAACATCCTAAAGTACTGGAATGTGCCGTCATTGGAGTGGATGATGAAAAATCTGGACAAGTTCCGAAAGCCTTTATTGTAAAACAGGATACCAGTCTAACCGAGAATGAAGTCATGACTTATCTGAGACTACAATTGACCAGTTATAAGCTGCCAAAATATATTGAGTTTGTGTCTGGATTGCCAAAGTCTGCAGTCGGTAAAATTCTACGCCGTGAGTTGCCTAAAACCGTGCAGCCGGATGCCAAAGCCTGCTGAGAAATGACATAGTCAAAATAAAAAAGGAATCTTTCGATCATTGCTGTCCCACAATTTTTCACAAGAGGAAGCTCAAATGAGCTTCCTCTTGTTTTATGGGTATTTTATCGGGTGAAAATAAAGCTTTTAAAGTTCTTCTTTCAAACAAATTCACTTGAATTATT
>NZ_VPDL01000039.1:0-20366 GCF_013417705.1 Acinetobacter sp. YH12235
AATGGAGAAATCTAATCGGTATGTTATACCTGAGAGAAGAGTGAGGAGTTATCCAAGGGTTGTAAAAGGAAAACCTCAAAAATACCCAAGAAAAAGCCAGTCAATCTCTTAACTGACTGGCATTACCTCATCAAAGGAGCTTTTTTCTAGCCAGAATAGTGATTAAGAAATTTCTATAAGAATGGATTTTCAATTTCATCTGCATCATTGCGTTCAATTTTTTCTGGCAGATCCGGTGTTTCTTCGAGCTGCTGCACAATATCATTTAACAGTGCCTGCAAAACTTTGGCCGCCTTGAGACCAGCCTGGTCTTTAGTAATTTGCAGATTGCCATACAGACTGACACGGTCCAGATCATTCTCAACTGTCAGATCATGAATCGCATGCGATTCGGTTCCATTTTCAAATGCTTTAAACATTAATTTCTACTCTGTTTTATTATTTTTACTCACCTGTCTTCAGCATGCTACCTGAAGCCTGCTTTTTACAGCAAGCTCCTTTTCACTATTTCAGCAGCTGCAGGATGTATTGCAACAAGGCCTCAATCAGCTGTTTAACAATCGTATCCTGAGTATCATGATCGATCCCGCTCTTATTAACTGATGAGCTGGTATTGCTTGTACTGGCCGAACTTGAAGCCGAC
This sequence comes from Acinetobacter sp. YH12235, assembly GCF_013417705.1. Lineage (NCBI taxonomy): Bacteria > Pseudomonadati > Pseudomonadota > Gammaproteobacteria > Moraxellales > Moraxellaceae > Acinetobacter > Acinetobacter sp. YH12235. Next base: position 644 of record NZ_VPDL01000039.1, read on the forward strand.
GGTTTGAACTCACGCTGCAGTTTTTCCAGATCTTCTTTCGGCACATCTTCAGCACACTGGCTTTCTGCATCCCAATTCGAATAGGCAATTTTCTGGTTGGCCTTCACAGCATTTGCAGTCAACGGCAGATGATAGGTATTGCGTTTCTGTTCTTCAGTTAACTGAGGAAACAGGTTAATGCCGAGCTGCTCTTCCAGATAGCAGACACTGACAATGCGAACCTTGAGCGAATTATCATTAGGTGCATAGTAGGCACCAATGGCACCAGTTTTCGGCATGTAGATCGCTTTGTACACGGCAGTCGGTACAATCACACCCTTGCCAATAGTTTTCAGTTTTTTGGCAGCAAAGACTGGCCCGGTCACTACATACACGTCCTGCTTCTGCTTGGTCACAATGGCACGGGTCGCTTCTTCCAGCTCGCGCCAGACCTGCTGATTGTTCTTTGGTGCCTGCGGGACCATATTGGCCAGCGAGAAACTGTCAGACTGTGCAGCTTTATTTGGCATATCCGCATTTGGCGCCATATGGCCTCGGTCATAGCCTGAACCCCGGTAGTCAGCCAAAGTCGCACGATGAGCAGCATTTAGTCGTGTTTCTTCATGGAAGTTGTCTTCACGTGGAATTTTCTGGCTCAGACGCTTCGGTGTTAAGGCCTCCGCCACCCAAAGTGGCGTTTTGGATACCCCAGAATAACCCACATTAAAGCCATTAAAACACAGTGAATAACTGTCTTTTTTCAGGCTGTCTTTCATTAAGTAAGGCGGGATGTCCCGGTAAAACTGTTCCAGACAGCTCGAATTCGATGTAGACGGCAGAGAAATCCACTGACTGATTTTTTCCTGGCCAAACGCAATCGCGAAACTCCCGGAAGCGACCATTGCCAAGATCACTTTCACGCTATTTTCATTAAAAAACTGAAAAACTGAATTCTTCGACTTACGCTGCTTCTTTGCCATGCTACACGTGCTTTTAAGATCAAAATCGGGGGTTTTGCGAGCTTAACAAGCCATGTATATGAAGTATATCTTACCCTCTTTATTTGCCTAATAATTACACAATCTACCCCTATATTCTTAAATCTTGTAACAAAGTGTCGTTTTTTTAGTGAGCTTTCAGCGCGGTTTTTTAACCTTTAAGTAGCTTTGATTGTGACCTCGTCTTGAGTGTGCAAAGCTATTTGACTATTCAAATTACGTACAATTATTAGCAATGGAGTTAATTTATGAATTCCAAACTATCTAAGTTATTAGGTCTCGGAATATTTACAAGTGTGATCAGTGCCGGCGCATTCGCTGAGCCTCCTGTACAAGCGGGTGAAACACTTGAAAGCTTATCTAAAGCTAAAATTAGTACCACTGTAAATGGTCAGCAAGCCTCACTGGAAAGCCTGGTGAATTCTGGACAGATCCGTCTGGTAAACCAGCCAATGTCTGCACCCGCTCAGCCAGGCCAGCAGCCACAACAATCAATGCCAAATCAGCCAATGCCAACACCAGGCATGCCTGTTGCACAACCAGAAATGCCGGATACCAATCCAGCTCCAGCCAATCTTGAGTCTGAACCAGCAGCCCCTGCTACAGAACAGGAAATGACTATGGGTGAAGCTGTAGAGCAACCAGTTCTTGAAGAACAGCAAGCTGCTGCACCTGAAGCAGCTGCGATGACTGAGCAAACTGAAATTGCGGTAGAAGCTGAAGCTGATCCTTCAGTAGATGCACCTTTAAACGCCGCCCCTGAAATGCCGGCTGAGACAGAAGCAACAGAACAATAATTTGTTATAAAGCTTTCTAAATTTCTCTCCCCTAAAAAAACCAGAGCCTCGCTCTGGTTTTTTTATTTTTACATCTCGATCTGGCTACCCAGTTCAACTACCCGGTTGGTCGGAATCTGGTAGAAGTCGCTGACCGGACTGGTATTACGCTGCATGGAAACAAACAGTTTTTCCCGCCAGGGTGCCATTCCCTCTCCCACCGTATGCATAATCCGTTCCCGGGAGATAAAGAAACTGATCTGCATCAGGTCATATTCAAAGCCCCATTCTGCATACGCATGCTGCAATGCTTCCGGAATATTGGGCTGATCCTTAAACCCGTAATACATTGTCACTCGATAAAAATGCTCACTGAGTTTTTCCAGTTTAATCCGTTCTTCATCGCCTACAAAAGGAATATCTCGGGTAATAACCGTCACTAGAATATTGCGCTCATGTAGCACCTTGTTGTGCTTGATATTGTGCAACATCGCATGCGGCACAATGGTCGGAGTTCCGGTCAGGAAAATCGCTTCACCCGGCACAAACTTGGTGCCTCCCCCAATTGAGATACTCTTAATAAACAGGTCAATTGGTAGCGCATCTTTTTCCAGACGGTTCAAGACCAGTGCACGACCATCTTTCCAGGTCATCAGAATCGTAAATAATGCCGCCCCGAGCAGGATCGGCACCCAGCCACCTGATGCAATTTTTAAAGAAGTTGAGGCTACAAAAACTAGATCCAGCATCAGGAATGGTGTGGCAAATAACACTACTTTCCAGATTGGCCAGCGCCAGAAACCATAAGCCAGAATGCTGATTAAAATGGTACCACACAGCATAGTCATGGTGACTGCGACCCCATAAGCACTCGCTAAGCGGGCGCTATTTTCAAAGAGTAAAATCAGAATCACTACAGAAATAAACAGCATCCAGTTAATGAAGGGCAGATAAATCTGGCCACGCTCTTCGGCTGAGGTATGTTTTACACTCAGGCGTGGCAAATAACGCAGTTGAATGGCCTGATTCACCATGGAGAATACCCCGGTAATGACGGCCTGTGAGGCGATCACAGCAGCTGCTGTGGCCAAACCAATCATTGGATATAAGCCCCATTCCGGAAGCAGCATATAAAAAGGATTTTCCAGTGCTTCAGGACGGCGCAGCAATAATGCCCCTTGTCCAGCATAATTGAGCAACAAACATGGCAATACGATAATGAACCAAGCCAGACGAATCGGCAGACGACCAAAATGCCCCATATCGGCATAAATGGCTTCACCACCAGTCATGGTCAGAATCACGGCGCCCATGGTCAAGAAGGCTACAAAAGGCTGATCGACCACAAAATGATAGGCCCAGTATGGATTCACCATAGCCAGTACTGTCGGGGTCTGAATAATACTCCACAAACCGAAACCACCAATTGACAGGAACCAGAGTAAGGTCAACGGACCAAAAAATTTGCCCATGGTTCCAGTACCATGACGTTGTACCAGAAAGAGTCCCGCAATAATCCCGATCGATAGAGGTTCTAACCATTGATTAAACACAGGTGTGGCTATACTCAGCCCTTCAACCGCAGATAACACAGAAATTGCCGGGGTAATGATCCCGTCACCAAAAAACAGCGATGCCCCAATAAAGCCGAGCGCAATCAGGTAAATTTTCTTGTCATCAGAAATGCGTGTGGTTCGCAAATTGAGAGCTAGTAAGGACATGATTCCGCCCTCACCGTTGTTATCGGCACGCATGATAATAGTGACGTATTTGAAGCTCACCGTCAGCATGATGCACCAGAAGATCAAGGACAAAATGCCCAACACCGAAGCTTCACTAATGGCAAGGTGCGACGTCAGGAAACATTGGCGTAGTGCATACAATGGACTGGTTCCAATATCTCCAAAAACAACCCCAAGCGCAGCCAGCGTAATTACCGGGAGAGCTGCTTTCTGTGCAGTGCTTTGCATATATCGTCTTCGTTTTTAACAAGCATTTTTGCGAATCATAGCATTGCGCTCAAAGTTTTTCCGCAAATCAATTGTTTCAAGCTTGGCAGACTGGCTTTTTTTCTATATCATCCACGGCCATGGTGAGGTGTCCGAGTGGCTGAAGGAGCACGCCTGGAAAGTGTGTATACGTTTATAGCGTATCGAGGGTTCGAATCCCTCTCTCACCGCCAAATATCATTATCATGTCGCCACATGATGTCTCAAAAGGTTTAAATCTAAAGGGTTTAAGCCTTTTTTGTTGCCGAAATTATTAGGGAATGGATTAAAAATAAAAGAATAACTATACAAGTTACATAAATGATGCCGGATGGCTGTTGAATGACACTGAGGAATATTCGAGCATGATCCTATCTTGGTAAAAAATGATGGATCGCTATGAAAGATGATGAAAAACCCCTAAATTTTGATGATGATAATGAGCCTCTGGATTTCGAAGATGAGGAGTTCACTGACGATAAAAAAGAGGATGAAATGTACAATCCGATCACCAAAGATGGATCAAGTGTAGATCCTGCGGATGATGGCACACGTCATCTTCGTCCTGAAGATGGTGATCCGCTAGAAGTCGAGCCTTAAGCCCTAGCCCAATTTTATATTGGGCTTTTTTTATAGTCTAAAACCTTAAAAGTGAGCATCTTGGACAGATGAATTGAAAAAGGATAATTCATTTTACTGGTTATTTTTGAGATGAGTATTGCTTGCCTTTTCTTTTGATAGATTTAAAGATGTAAGGATATAGGTTGAGATATATTGAAATAAATTCTCTGGATAAAACCATGATATATCCATTTTTATTAATTTCTTAACTTTATGTTCTTCTTTTAGTTTATTTATATGATGGAGACAAAAACTGGCATAAAAATAGCTTAATTTAATTGTCATCATCGCTATGTTATGGTGGAATCAAAACAGGATAAAAGGAGAATAAAAACCTAAAGATAGAAAACGTTATTGCTTGAGTCTTCCTTATTTGGGTTAGAAAAAAGTGGAAACACTGCTATTCGGAGAGTGGACATGAATAACAGCGCAAACTACATGAAACAGATAAAAAATGCCAAACGCGGTGGTTATACCCCGACCATTGCCAAAGACGTCAACAAACATAAGATTCAAAAAGCCCTAAAATTAATTGAACAGTGGAGAAGTCTTGCTCAAGAACTCAAACCTCAAATGCAGTTTGATATGGCCTTTACTTTAGAGGAATGCGCACAAGACCTGGATCGGATACTCAAAAGCAGATAATTCCCTTTTAACTCACTCATAATAGATTTTAAATATCAACCTCTTATCCTTGCCCATATCACTGATATGGGCAATTTCATGATTTAAATGTAGATGCCTGAGTGAAGATGATTCAATGATCAGCAATAAAAAATTGGTTATAAGATTGAACGGTTATTTTTTGGCTTGCGCCCTTAAGAAAAATCTGTAAAATGCACTCCACAACGCCGGCATAGCTCAGTTGGTAGAGCAACTGACTTGTAATCAGTAGGTCCACAGTTCGAATCCGTGTGCCGGCACCATTTTCTTAGCCTCGCTTTTTAGTGAGGCTTTGATGTTTCTGGGTTTGGCATTTTTATATAGCTGTTTTTTGCCTTGAATACTCAGATCGCCTGTGCCGTCACCTGCACATATCTTACAATCCCATCCTGATATAACTTCTGACAAAGCTTTGCCGTCATCTGGATTTTAAACTGATCCAGTCTTTTGCCTTTTTGTTTCAATTTCTTTGTATTTAAATTCTGATTTACATAATCAGCAAAACCTGAAAATACCGCTTCGGACAGATCTTCAATCTGAATATTCTTAAATTCAAAATTTTCCAAACAATGATAAAGCTCATTTTTCAACATCAGGTTTTTTAAATTGACATCGGCGGATGTCAGCAGAAACTGATATTTACGCTTTTGCAGCGCATTCAAGCTGTTCCATTTTTCAGACAAGATCAGATGATGAAAGCCAATCCGTGCATTGGTGTTCAAAACACTGCGTACCTGATCTAGAAGTTCGGGAACGGAACTATGATAGGCAGCATCCAGACATAGCACCACATCAAAGCGCTGGGAAAAATGCATGTCTTTTAAACGCAGGAAAGAAGCCGGATAGATGGCATTGAGATTAGGTAAATGTTGCTGAATATTCGCCACACAAGCAGGCTGAAGTTCTACACCGGCCAGATATTGCACCTGATAGTGTTGCTGCCAGTGCAACAGGCTGGCACCCTGGCCACAGCCCAGATCCAGCAATTTATCCTTTGAATTTAAACCGACCATTTCTGCCAAATGGTCGGCCAAAGTTCGACAGGCAGCTACATAATCCTGCTGCCCTTCCCGCCAATAACCCAGATTGCTCCAGGGCAACTGCGACTGGTCTCCCAGCAACGAAGCATCAATTGCATATTTATGTTGAGGAAGACGCTGACGAAGTGCCTGAAACCATTGCATCAATCAATAACCGAGTTGGGGTGCTACCTCGATCTTAGGTTTAAGTCCTTCAAATGGCAACGGTGCTCCCATAATTGCAGCAATTTTCATGGCAGAAGTCACTGCAGATTCCAAGATTGGTAAACCGTCCGATGACCATGAGCCGCAGTAGAACACTTTACGGTTCATTTCCAGATGACGATGCTGTAATTCTTTATTGAGGGCGATGGTATTGGCATCTACTACCGCACGGGTCAAGGTCACTGATGAAATCACTTTTTTCGGATCAATCTCAGTCACAGGACGCCAGGTCTGGAATACTGGTGATTTACCCACCAGACTCGGTTCAACCGCATTCAGCCAAACCGTAAATTGCTGACGGGTAAACTTGCGATCCATCATATAGCTGAGTACAGCCCAATCCTTACGTTTCGGTGGCATCACGCTGCTATCGCGGTGAATGACCAATTCACCCTGTTCAAATTTGAATTTCTTTAACAGCTCGATATCACGGCCAAACTGTTCATGATCCAGGAATTCATCAATATGATTGGTTGGTGTCGCCACAACCACACGATCAAAGGTTTTCGACAGACCAGCTGCATTTTCTACCAGTACTTTGTCGCCCTGCTCTTTTACCGAAACGATCGGCGCACCACTTTCAATGTGAATGCCTTCAATCAGCTTGTCTACCAAAGCCGGAGTACCGCCCTGCATACGTAATAAGGCATCACCATCCGTTAGCTGACGCAGGAAAATCAATAAAGGTTTGGCTGGCCATTCACCAATGGTTTTTGGATTACAGGTACAGATGGTATACAGCACCGGCATCACCGCACCATGCCAGAACACTTCTTCAATCTCATTGCGATTGATAAATTCTGCCAGGCTGATGTCCTGATTTTTGGATTTAAAGAATTTTGCCAAGGCTGTTTTGAGTTGCAGCAAACCTTTAACCAGACGCCAGCCATATTGCTGGATGCCTTTGCGGTTATTGATAATCGGAATATTGCCAATCCGGCTACGTGACGTGGTTAGCCAGGTTTCTACCCGGTCTTCAAACAGCCAGCTACAGGCCATATAGGTACGTACCGGGTAAGTTTTAATGCCCAGATGAGTCGCCAGACTTAAGGTATTTTTCCACAGATAAGGATTCATCACACGTAAAGGTGCGTCAATGAGGCCTCCTTCAAATTCGAGACTATGACTGTCCATGCCGCGACCTTGAAGCGCTTCAAAAATAGTAATGCGATGTCCTGCGTCCTGAAGAATTCTGGCAGTAGCCAGTCCAGCCATGCCACTACCAATTACTGCGATATCCAATCTGATCATCCGTCATTGAAAAACTAAAAGAAATTATGAACCATGCTTTCGGCAAATAGGTTATTAAAATCTTCCAGAATACTTTTTTTTCGTAAGTCTGAGTTAACGTAACTTTACAAATAAATTACATTTTTTGAATAGCAAAAAACGTCTTTATATAGAGTAACTTAAACCGCCATTATATTTAAATATTTAAAAATAAATCTTTAAAAAACAAATGATTTAATTAACCGATTTTTTAATCATCGGTTTACAAAGACCGCAAAACACTCTATAATATGCAGCACAAGAAAGAGATAAATTCATAGAGATAAACAAAATGAATTTATCCAAGAAACTCGTAAAAACGACAAGAAATTCCAGCGCATTAGAAAAAAAAGCCTCTGCTTGTGCAGAGGCTTCTTTGTTTTAAGACTGACTGTATTATTCGGCCTGTACCGCGATTTCACCAAATTTACCCTGATTAAAATCTTGAAATGCCTGAATAATTTCTTCCTTGGTATTCATTACAAATGGGCCATAGCCTTGAATAGGTTCATTCAGCGGCTCACCGGTCAAAAGCAAAAATTTAGTGTCCTGATCGGCCTGTAGCTGAATTTCAGGATCATCATCGCGCGCAAACATCACAATAGAGCTATCCAGGACTTTTTGACTGCCATTTACCACCAGCTCACCCGCCAGTACAACCAGCAAAGCATTATGTCCGGTAGGTACATGCAACGTAGTTTCATACTCCGCTTTTAGCTCGCCATCCCAGACATTCACCGGACTAAAGGTATGCGCAGGGCCATGATGACCTCCGAATTCTCCGGCAATCACCCGGATATGTCCTGCACCTTCATCCATTTCAATCCGTGGAATCTCAGCTGCAGTAATGGCCTGATAACGTGGCGCGGTCATTTTGTCTTTGGCTGGCAAGTTGACCCAGAGTTGAACCATTTCAAACAGGCCGCCCTTTTGCGCAAAATCTGGAGAATGAAATTCTTCATGCACCACCCCTGCACCCGCTGTCATCCACTGCACATCGCTGGTCTGAATCGTACCGCCACCGCCACTGGAGTCCTGGTGGGTCACTGCACCCTGATAAGCCAAGGTTACAGTTTCAAAACCACGATGCGGATGTGAACCTACACCATGCTGCTCAGTGGTTGGCGCAAAGTGATACGGCGCTGCATAATCCAGCAATAAAAATGGACTAATGGCCTGCCCCAAACGGTCATAAGAAAACAGGTTTTTCACCGGGAAGCCGTCACCAACCCAGTGCATGTTTTGATTACGGTAAACACCAATAATTTTTTTCATCTTTTACTCCTATACACAATAGGATGAACATGCAGCCATTTTAAGCTTTATCAGCAGTCATCAATACCGTACTTCTAGAATGCAGTATTTCAAATATAAGACGGTTCGACTCTTAGATTTCTGTGTAGCTACTTATAACTTTAGCTTTGCTATAAGACGTTAATTTAGGTAGTCATGAGCAGTAGATAATAAAAAACCCAGCGCTGAGGGCTGGGTTTTTTAATTTCGATAAAGTGTTATCGAATTAGATTTTACCGACCAGGTCGATTGAAGGAGCAAGAGTCGCTTCACCTTCTTTCCATTTTGCAGGACATACTTCACCTGGGTGAGCGTGTACATATTGAGCCGCTTTTACTTTACGAAGCAGTTCTTGCGCGTCACGACCGATACCGCCCGCGTTGATTTCAACGATCTGGATTTTACCGTCTGGATCGATCACGAAAGTACCACGATCCGCCAGACCATCAGCTTCAATCAGCACTTCAAAGTTTTTCGCCAAAGTCCAGGTTGGATCGCCGATCATTGGATACTGGATTTTACCAATCACGTCAGAAGTATCGTGCCAAGCTTTGTGCGTGAAGTGCGTGTCGGTAGATACTGAGTAGATTTCTACGCCCAGTTTCTGGAATTCAGCATACTGATCAGCAAGATCGCCTAATTCTGTTGGACAAACAAATGTGAAGTCAGCAGGATAGAAAAATACTACAGACCATTTGCCTTTCATGTCTTGCTCAGACACTTCAATAAATTGGCCATTGTGGTAAGCAGTTGCGTTGAATGGCTTAACTTCAGTATTGATTAAACTCATAAGTCTATTCCTATCTATTCGTGAAAGTGTGTGTTCATTTGATGTAGTTAAGAATACGCAAAAATCACCAATAGGTAAAACCGTAACTTTTTATTAAAACTATCGGTTTTTTAGATTTATAGTTCCTTTTATTTTTATCTTTCTGATTTGTTTAATCGATTTTGACGGTTTTACTTTCTTGAAAATGCTGTATAGATTTCCAGGCCGATTTTGCCAAGGCTGCTGCATAGTGTTTAGGAGAGGCGTGGACTCGACTAGATAACCAGCTCCGGCAATAACTTTCAGTGGGTCCAATGATCAGTGACATAAGCAGTTCTAAGGGAATAGCTTGTAATTGACTGATATCTGCCTGCTGAGCCAGCCATTGTTTTAATTCCTGATTGCGCTGCTGATTCGACTGCTGCAATTCCTCTTTGAAGTCACTATTTTGAACTGTATGATGCGCGGCATAAAGAAAGCGGGCAAAATCAGGATATGCTACAACCCAATCGATATAACTCTGAATCACTGCCTGTATACCTCGTTCAATACCCTGAACTTGTGACAAAGCCTGCAAACGCTGCTCCGACTGATCTGTAAGTGCTGAAATATACAGTGCTGCAATGATCCCTTCCTTGTTTTTAAAATGATGGTAGATCGCCCCGATACTGGTATCGGCCTGATCACGGATCATTTCAATCGTAGTCGCAGCAATGCCTGTACGCAGAAACTCTGTCAATGCACATTCCAGAATCTGACGTTTGAGTAAAGCCCGTCTTCCCTTAAAAATCCTTTCCAGCAATTCCATGTTTTGCATTTTTAATATTTAAATCCTCTCTATTTTTGAAAGCAGGCTGGCAGCCTGATGTCTGGTTTTTGTCAGATGTGCTAATACAGAATAATATTCTGTATGAGAATATTATTCTGATTAAAAATAATATACAGGAAGTTATATATGAGCCAAGCCCTAAAAATCTGGAAAAGCCTAGAAAATAAGCCAGCCGGTAAATATCTTTTTTCTAAATTACTTTGTCTAAAAGCACCCTATTTCGGCAGTATTTCTCCACTGTTTGAAGATTTAAAGCCTGAATATTGTGCAGAAACATCGTGCCGTGCTGAACCATTTAGGCACTGTACACGCGATTGCCATGTGTAACATGGCTGAACTGGCAGGCGGCACCATGACCGATGCAACCGTTCCGAAAACTCATCGCTGGATTCCCAAGGGTATGCAGGTCGAATATGTCAAAAAAGCCACTACTGATCTGATCGCGATTGCGACACCCGCCGAGCCTAACTTTATATGGAACGAAGGCAGCGATTATCTGGTCAATGTAGAAATTAAAGATACTGCAGAAGAAGTCATATTTCGGGCAGTGATCACCATGTGGGTGTCCGTGAAAAAATAGAAGAACCTAGATATGAAAAACCCGCCAAATGGCGGGTTTTCATGATGATTTACCTTTCTAATATCGGGATCAAAATGGAAGATCATCGTCCAGATCAGCTGCAGGCGCTGCTACTGGAGCAGGTGCAGACTTCGGCGCATAACCACCCTGGTTATTTTGGTTATTGTTGCCATAACCACCGCCCTGATTATTGTTAAAACCACCTTGCTGAGGAGCTGAGCCATAACCACCTTGAGGATTATTGCCATAACCGCCACCCTGGTTATTGTTATTAAAACGTGGCTGGTTAAAACCGTTATCGCCTTGCTCGCCTTGTGGACGACCAGAATCCAGCATTTGCATTTGCTCACCACGGATTTCCGTTGTGTAGCGTTCTTGACCGCTTTGATCTGTCCATTGACGGGTACGTAATGAACCTTCGATATAAACTTTAGAACCTTTGCGCAGATATTGCTGTGCAATTTCACCTAAACGGTTATGCAGCACAATACGATGCCATTCGGTTTGCTCTTTACGTTCGCCCGTATTTTTATCAGTCCATGAATCGCTGGTTGCGATAGAGAATTGAGTGAGAGAACCACCATTTGGGAAAGTTTTGGTCTCAGGATCTCGACCTAAAGTACCAACTAAAATGACCTTATTAACACCACGCATCAGACGTACACTTCCTATTTATTTCTATATTTTACTTTATAAGAGTTATGTTTAAATGGCTACCTCTTTACCTAACAAGTGCGTTAATTGTTGTCGCGAAACATCATCAACCTGCTGTTTATCGACCTTGACAAAGGCGACTTGCTGTTCAGACATGACCACAACCTCTTCAATACCACGAATCGCTAAAAGTTGAGAAGTCCATTCATCTGTTTGTTTACTCTCTGGCAGACGAAGCACGAGCGATGAAAGATAGCGTGGTTGAGCCAACCCAAAACTCATGAGCAGCCAAATTATAGCAATTGCCGATAAAATACTCCAACCGAGCGAAGTGTTGTTGAGTAACAACAATTGTCCACCGATAATCCCGCCAAAAAACGCGCCCAGAAACTGACTACTGGCATTCACGCCCATCGCAGTGGCTTTAGATTGAATCGGGGCTGCTTTGGACAACCATGAGGGCAATAAGGCTTCCATGACGTTAAAGGCAATAAAGAATAAACCTAATCCACCGATCAGCACATATTTGGATTCAAAGCCAAAAATCATGATCAACAGACCCAGAATAATCCCGCCAATCGCTGTCAGGAAAATACTGCGCATCTTGCGATATTTCTCTGCCAGTACAATGCTCGGGAAGGCAAAAAACAGACTGACGACCAGCAGCGGCAGATAGACCCAACCATGGCTCGATAATGGCAGTTCAGCAACTTCAATCAGTTGCGATGGCACATAAATAAACATGGCTGTGAGCAGCAAATGCAGGGTAAATACTGAAATATGCAGACGGTTCAGATCCCCCATTTTCAGGACCTGTTTTAGCTGCTCCAGATAGCCCTGCTGAAAATTTTTATGATGACGGGTAACTTTAGGGACCATCAACAACATCGCAATCGCAGCCAAGCCCATTACGGTGGTCACCCAGAACAGACCGGAAATGCCGACCAGTCCTGTCACCCACGGCCCCATGGTAAAGGCCACCACAAAGGACAGGCCGATACTCATGCCCATCACCGCCATGGCTTTCATGCGGTTTTCTTCGCGGGTCACATCGGCCAGTAAGGCCATTACCACTGCTGAAACTGCTCCACCACCCGCAATCGCACGACCGATGATCACGCCATAAATGGTGTCAGACATTGCAGCAATCGCACCACCTAGAGCGAATAGCAACAAGCCCAAAACCACCAGTGGCTTACGGCTATAGCGGTCTGCAATCAGGCTAAACGGAATCTGTAAAATGGCCTGTGTCAGGCCATAAATACCCACCGCCAGACCAATCAGTGCCGGCGTAGCATATTCATATGACTGCCCTGCTACCGAGAATACAGGGATGATCATAAACAACCCCAGCATGCGCAGTGCGAAAATACTGCTCAGGGCAAAGGTCGAGCGACGTTCTAAGGCATTCATCATAAAGTCTGGCGATCGAGTTAGTTAATCTTGATGCGTAGATTATAGGCCATTCCGCTCAAAGGAATGCATGAATTTTATTTGAAATAAAGATGAGGACTATCTGAAAATTGACATCCTCCCCCAGCTAAAGCAAGGGGATTCCTACTGCTAGACGCTCATGCCCGAGCGCAAGAATATTCAGTGCGGAATTTACATCCCGATCCCATGAGCTACCACACTCACCACACTGCCACTCTCTTATTCCTAAACCTGCTCTACCTTTCGGACTACTGGAGCGTGAGCCACAGCACGAACAAGTTTGGGTGGTATAGGCTTCATTGACTTCTTCATACCATACCCCTGCGTTCTCGCATTTATACTTGAGCATGGTTCTTAGTGTTGTCCAACTGGCATCTAACACAGACTTGGCTAGTTTGGTTTGCGCTAATGCTTTGCCATTCACATTGCCAACGAAGATTGCTGCATGTTCTTTTACTAGTTTATGGCTGAATTGATGCAGCATGTTTTGTCTTACATTTTTAATCTTGGCGTGAATTGCTTTCACTCGTTTTTTATTTTTTGCACGTTGAGCAATACCAAGTTTTTGTTCATATTTCCGATAGATTTGAGGGGCTTTAAGTTTTACACCATCTGAACAAGTGGCTAAATCTTTTAAACCTAAATCTATGCCAATTGAGGTTTTAGCGGTGGTTTTCTCTGTTTTAGCATTGTCAACTACAAGACATACATACCAACGGCCTCGGCTATCTTCAACGAATGAGCCTGTTTTAACCCTGTATTGACTTAAACCGTAACTATCCCATAACTTGAATTGGTGTTTACCATATTGAACACAGCCATCAGCATATTTGATTGCAACCTTTTTAAACGGTATCCAACCTAGTGAACGTCTAGCTGATTTTTTATTACTGACACGCCATTTTAGTTTTGCTTTTTTGAACTGCTTGCGTCTTGTGACCAATTCTTCTGTCACTGCCTGAATAGTTTGACTGTGCAAGTTGCATTCTTTCGATGTGCCTTTCGTGTATTTTGCAATATCGTATGCTGAAAAGAATTGTTGTTTTTTTTGAAGATGTTTAAAACACAAATCATTGACATAATTCCAAACAAAATTTACTTCGGATGCTAACTGATTTAGCACCTTGCAATGTTTGTCTTTTATGCGTAATTTGAGTGTCTTCATCCAATTATTTTAACAGTATTTTTCTTAATAGTGACTATAGTACAAATATTTAAAACGACATTTCGTGTCGTTCATGTGGTTTACTCCAGTCGCTTATATCCTCGTGCTGAACCACGAGGTTTTACGCTCCAATGGATAAAAAAGCGTAGCCGGAGCTACGCTTCTGTTCAGCGATCACGGGGCTATTTGCCTGCTTTTAATAACTGACGCTTGGTATATTGAATCGAAGCAATGACTGCCCAGATAATGAAAGCCACACCGATCAGACCGGTCACTACTTCAGGAATATGTACACCGGTACTGCTTGCCAGCATGATAAATGCCAGAGCACCAATCGCATAGTGCGCGCCATGTTCCAAATAGATATAGGCATCCAGCGTGCCTTTATCGACCAGGTAAATGGTCATCGAACGCACGAACATCGCACCGATGGCCAAGCCTAACATGATGATTACCACGTCAGACGTAATCGCAAAGGCACCGATTACACCGTCAAAACTGAAAGATGCGTCCAGCACTTCCAGGTAAAGAAAGCCACCAAAGCCGGCTTTTACCACGCCAGTCGGTACGCCTTCAGCATCATGACGAACGGCATTACCCTCTTCGTCTACTTCCGGTTCCCCACCTAACATATGGCTTAGGACCTGTACCCCGATATAAATCACGATTCCCCAGATCCCCGCCAGAATAACATCCAGACGTTTCGCTTCTTCGACCTGGAAATCCATGATTAATAAGGCAATCAGGGTAATAAAGACTGACATCGCCGGAACGTTTGCCAGATGCGCCAGACGGCGTTCCAGCATGCGGAACCAGTGGGTATCTTTTTCTTCATCCAGGAAGAAGTTCAGGAATACCAGCATCAGGAAGGCACCACCAAAGGCAGAAATCTCG
Organism: Acinetobacter sp. YH12235; assembly: GCF_013417705.1. Classification (NCBI taxonomy): domain Bacteria; kingdom Pseudomonadati; phylum Pseudomonadota; class Gammaproteobacteria; order Moraxellales; family Moraxellaceae; genus Acinetobacter; species Acinetobacter sp. YH12235. Next base: position 15,800 of record NZ_VPDL01000039.1, read on the forward strand.
GCATGATGTGCCATCAGTTTGGCCGAATATTCTTTTGGTGCATTTAAGGCGAGCTGTACCACTTCCATAAAGCCCATATCCGCAGTCACGGCCACAATGACCACCGGGAAAATCAGGCGCATCCCGAAAACTGCAACCAGAATCCCGACTGTCAGGAAAATCATTTTCCAGAAATGATCCCAACCGCGCAGGACGGATGCATTGACAACCGCGTTATCAAACGACAACGACACTTCCATAATCGCCAGAATAGCGGTAATGGTCAGTGCTGTGAACATGGTTTGCAGGCCCGCTTCCGGACCATGGGTAAATCCCCAATAAGCAGACAAACCAAGGCACACGATCGAAAATACGATTGAGAAACCAAAGTGTTTCAACATATATATCGACCTTAGATAAATTTCATTAAATGCATTTCTTTAAACGTAGAGAAATACTAAGACTAAAAGTTGTCCCAATTATGAAACTTTTGCCGCATAAACCAAAGCACTTCCTGAACCATTTTTAGGTATTTTCTGCTTTTCAGATTTGCTGATCTTTTAAACAGATTCATCTTTGCTATAGTGCTGGATGTTTTGACTTCAACTGTTAAGGATTTCAGTATGAGTTTCTCTCAAGACGTATGGCAACGTAATCTCGGACTTTATCAAAAGACATTGGCGTTGCCTTTTAACCAGCAACTGGCGCAGGGAACATTAAGCCATGAAGCTTTTAGTCATTATGTAATTCAGGATGCGCATTATTTACTGGCCTATGGTCGTGCACTGGCAGTCTGTGCAGCCAAAGCTTTTGAAGCAGATGACGTGATCCAGTTTAGTGAGGCCGCTAAAACTGCCATTGTAGTCGAACGCAGCCTGCATGATGACTTTATGCAGGATTTTGGCATCAGCAAAACCCAATTTGAAAATACACCTTTGACTCTGGCCTGCCATCATTACACTTCTTATTTACAGGCAACGGCCTGGGCAGAAAGTTATCCGGTGGTTCTAGCTGCCCTTTTGCCATGTTTCTGGATCTATGCAGAAGTGGGTAAGGATATTGTCGATAAGGCAGCGCCGAATAATCCGTATCAGGCCTGGATTGATACCTATGCCGGTGAGGATTTTCATACAGCGGTACGCAATGTAATTGCTACTGTGGATCGGGTGGCAGCGCGGGTCGATGCTGATACTCTGGAAAAAATGCATCAGTCCTATACCCATGCAGCACGTCTGGAATGGCTGTTCTGGGATAGTGCTTATGAACAACGCCAATGGCTAGGTCTGGATGATTAATTTTAGTTTCTATTGACTGAGTCCTGTTTAATACAGGGCTTTTTTATTTTTAAGCCAAACCCTAAATGATGGAAAGTGAAGCTAATTTCGATGGAGTTATGCATCATGAAATTTCATCCATTAGATGTTTGGAAAAGAGCAAATCTAATCTACATTTTCCCCCAGTTGCTTTAGTACTGATCTTTTGACCAATATCCGACACAACTTGACGTTTAAAATACTTTTATTTGCACTTGAACATTTTTCATTCGGTATCATATAAAGGTTTTTGATGAATTTTCTAGGATCATTGCATGAGCCAAAGTCACATCCGTATTCGAGGTGCACGTACCCATAACCTGAAAAATGTGAACCTTGATATTCCACGCGACAAGTTTGTGGTGATTACGGGACTGTCTGGTTCAGGTAAGTCCTCACTGGCATTCGATACGTTATATGCGGAAGGTCAACGCCGTTATGTAGAATCTCTGTCTGCCTACGCGCGTCAATTCCTTTCGCAAATGGAAAAGCCGGAAGTTGATTCGATTGAGGGTTTAAGCCCAGCCATTGCTATCGAACAGAAATCGACTAGTCATAACCCGCGTTCGACTGTAGGTACCATTACCGAAATCTATGACTATTTACGTCTGCTCTATGCACGCGTAGGTACACCTTACTGTCCGGAACACGATCTGCCCATGGTGGCACAGACCGTAACTGAAATGGTCGATGCGGTTAAAGAACTGGAAGAAGGCACTGCGCTGTTATTGTTAGCGCCTGTCGTGCGTGAACGTAAGGGTGAGTACACAGCGTTATTTGAGCAACTGCAAAGCCAAGGCTTTGTGCGTGCACGTGTCGATGGCGAGATCATGGAAATTGATCCGCCACCTGAGTTGGACAAAAAGAAAAAACATACTATTGAAGTCGTGGTTGACCGCTTTAAGGTGCGTGATGATCTCGGTAACCGGATTGCAGAAAGTTTTGAAACTGCGCTGCGTCTCGGTGGAGATATTGCGATTTTGTCCTGGATGAAAGGTGAAAATGATGATCGCGTATTTTCTGCCAAACACTCCTGTCCGGAATGTGACCGCGCTGTGGCAGAACTGGAGCCACGCCTGTTTTCATTTAACAATCCCTTTGGTGCCTGCCCGGTCTGTGATGGTCTGGGTACCCGCAGCCATTTCAGTGCGGACAAACTGATTCCCAATCAGGAAGTCAGCATCAGCCAAGGTGCGATTCGTGGCTGGGATCGTCAGCGTCCGTATTATTATGGCATGCTGCAAAAAGTAGCCGAGCATTTCGGTTTTTCTCTAGAAACGCCTTGGAATGAACTGGATGCCAACACCAAGAAGAAATTCCTTTACGGTACCGGCAAAGAAAAAATTGACCTGAGCTATATTGATGAACGTGGTCGTCGTCATAACCGGGTGATGCCATTTGAAGGTATCTTGCCGCATCTGGAACGCCGTTACCGCGAAACTGAAAGCAATTATGTGCGTGATGATCTGGCGCAGTATCTATCCAATGCCGCTTGTGATGCTTGTGATGGTTCACGTCTGAATGAAATCTCGCGTAATGTGAAAATTCTGGACAAGACCATTGCCGACGTTACTCGCATGTCGATTGGCGATGCCGAGAGCTATTATCAGGGCATTAATCTGGAAGGTGCGCGTGGTGAAATTGCGGACAAGATTTTCAAGGAAATCCGTGAACGCCTGCATTTCCTAGTATCTGTCGGTCTGAACTATTTGAGTCTGTCCCGTTCTGCCGAAACCTTGTCTGGTGGTGAAGCACAGCGTATCCGTCTGGCTTCACAAATTGGTGCTGGCCTCATGGGTGTGATGTATGTGCTGGATGAACCTTCGATTGGTCTGCATCAGCGTGATAATGATCGCCTGTTACAAACCCTGATTCGTCTGCGTGATCTCGGTAATACCGTTTTAGTGGTCGAACATGATGAAGATGCAATTCGTGCTGCAGACCATATTATTGATATTGGTCCGGGTGCCGGTGTGCATGGCGGTCATGTGATTGCAGAAGGAACCTATCAGGAACTCGCTAAAAATAAAGATTCCCTGACCGGTAAATATCTGTCTGGCAAACTGAAAATTGAAGTGCCGAAAAAACGGGTTCAGCCACCAAAACCGGAAGAACAGATCAAATTGATGGGTGCTGCCGGGCATAACCTGAAGAAAGTCGATCTGACCATTCCATTGGGAATCATGACTTGTGTCACCGGTGTTTCAGGTTCTGGTAAATCTACGTTGATTAACCGGACTCTGTTGCCACTAGCAGCGACTCAGCTGAATGGTGCAACCACGCTAACTGCTGAGAAGTTTGACTCAATTGATGGTCTGCAATTCCTGGATAAAGTGGTTGATATTGACCAGAGCCCGATTGGACGTACACCACGTTCAAACCCAGCAACTTATACCGGCTTGTTTACTCCAATTCGTGAACTATTTTCACAGACTCCGGAAGCCAAAGCGCGGGGTTATACCGCTGGCCGTTTCTCGTTTAACGTGAAAGGCGGACGCTGTGAGGCCTGTGAAGGTGATGGCATGATCAAGGTGGCGATGCACTTCCTGCCTGATATGTATGTGCCGTGTGACGCCTGTCATGGCAAGCGTTATAACCGTGAAACGCTAGAAGTGAACTACAAAGGTAAGAATATTTCCGATGTATTACAGATGACCGTTGAAGATGCCATGCATTTCTTTGATGCGATTCCAGTGATTCATCGTCGTCTGGAAACCTTGCATCAGGTTGGTCTGGGCTATATCCGTTTAGGTCAGTCAGCGACGACCCTTTCTGGTGGTGAAGCACAACGGGTAAAACTGGCACGTGAGCTGGCCAAACGGGATACCGGTAAAACCCTGTATGTCCTGGATGAGCCAACCACTGGTCTGCATTTCCATGATATTGCCAAGCTGCTGGACATCCTGCATGAGCTACGCAATAAAGGGAATACCATTGTGGTGATTGAACATAACCTGGATGTGATCAAGACCGCGGACTGGGTGGTAGACCTTGGGCCTGAAGGTGGTGCGGGTGGCGGTATGATTATCGCGGAAGGTACTCCGGAAGATGTTGTGAAAGTTAAGGCTTCACATACAGGGAAATTCTTAAAGCCGTTATTGAAGTAATTTTATTCTCTCCAATCCTCCTTTGAAAAAGGAGAGAGTGCCCCATTGCTGTCCCACAATTTTTCACAAGAGGAAGCTCAAATGAGCTTCCTCTTGTTTTATGGGTATTTTATCGGGTGAAAATAAAGCTTTTAAAGTTCTTCTTTCAAACAAATTCACTTGAATTAT
>NZ_VPDL01000040.1:0-17485 GCF_013417705.1 Acinetobacter sp. YH12235
TGATGGGAGAGAATGTTCAAGAGTGGATTCTAAATGTTCAGATAAAGACATAAAAAAATGAGCGTATTTACATACACTCTTTTTTACTACATTTTACTAAAATTTGCTTAACTGACTGGCATTACATCATTGGATGGGCTTTTTTATTTCATGATTTGTTTTTAGTTTTGATGCTATAACAATCCGCTAATTTGAATGAAACACTTCCGCCACTTAGCTTGGCCAGATTGGTCTCTTCTGTCGTTTCATCAGTATTATTGTTGTTATAGACTTTCTGGAAGCTGGCATAAGTATTTGCCCAGCCTACACTTTCTCCAGCTGAGTTGGTAAAGCCCACACGACTGGTTCCATTCAGTACATTAGATAAATTGAGTAATGCCCCACCAATCACAATCTTATCATCTGTATTGGTTGAAGCCTGAATAGTGGAGTTCATACCTACCAAGGCACCATTTAATGAACCAAATACAGGATCAGCGAAGACCAGTCGCATAGATACTGTTTTTTCATCTATAAATGCACGGCCTAAGGTACCGAGACGATATTGTTGAACGCCGTTATTGTCTTTAAGTCCAGCCGGTAAGATATCTCCCTGGCAACCATTAATGCTATCAGTTGCAAGATTGCTCGCGGACTGCATATTGGTACGCACATCACCATTACTATCAATCACAACACCCACTGTAACAGGGCTAATTGAGTTTTCGCTAAATTTAAACTCCATGTTGCCATACATTGGGAAAATATATTCTTCACCTGGCTCTACATTTTCAGCTGTTCTAAAGACTTGACGATCCAGATAGCTGATCGGGAAAATTTTATAAAGATCAATTGAGCCACTATAGTTGTCATCATCGGCATTAAAACGCCATAAGCCAAGACTGGCACGATCAGCATCGCTGAGTTCAGTCTTACCTGTGGCCATCTTATAAAATGCTTCTTTACCGGCAATCACATAATCGCTCAGCAAACGACCTTGGTAAATTTCTAATGGATTGCTGTTGTTAGCCACATTCATTTTATATGGTGCATTTGATGAAAGCATTCTCGTTGCAGGGCTAATCCAACTGGTTTGCGGTACTGCCGTAATTTGCTGTGGTTTGACCTTACGGATCAATTCCGCATTAATGCCACCCAGAGATCCCAGATTATTGGAGCCCAGTTTTAGCTGAGTGTCACGCCATTGTAGTCCACTGCCAAAGGTATAACCTTGGCGGTCTGTAATCAGGATAAAATGTCCAAATAAATATTTAGTCGTTTTATCTTTAATGTCACATACAGATTTATTACAACCTGCCAGACCATCAGAACCAGTCAAGTTACTGCTAATAATGCCTGAAGTTGAGAACAGAGAAAATTCCGGTTGATATACTGCTGCGCTGGCAATATTGGCCAGTTTTTTTACGACTTCAAAGGCCTGATCATCACTAATCTGGCTAATATCAATAAAAGGTTTAAGGGTTTCTGCCAAATTTGCATCTGTCAGGCTGATATCTTTATTAATTTTGCCCAGATTCTTTCGCATATCTTCTGTGATATACAAGGGCTGTATATCCGTCGGATTATAGATACGGCCTTTTTCCAGTGCCAAGGTCTGCCAGATTTTGACCAGTTTCATCGCCACCTGTACGGTTGGATCTGTCTGTTCGATTCTGGCAATATTACGACCAGTAATTCCCTTGGCAATATCAAGTACACTTAGTCGAGGTAATTGACTCGATGTACTGAGGTTCATATATTCAGAAAGCTTCACAGTACCCAATTTGATTTTGGTATCACTAAAACTTTTCAGATAAAATTCAATACTATCTGCTTTTTGACAAGTACCTGACGCCACCCCATCATTTTGGTCAAATAAAGTAATAAAGGTATTTTCTTTATCACCACTACAATTAAAATTAAGACCATCAATTGGATATTCAAGCCCCCATTCCAGACAATTCGTTGCAGTAGCAGAGCATGAACCGTTCGTGGTGGCTTCATCATTTTGTTCTGGTATGACATTCGCACTTTCACCTCCGCATCCGCTGAGGGCGGCAAATAAAGCAGTGAAAGCAAATGGATATAATATTTTATTTTTCATCTTATTCTACTCGAATCGTCCTTATCGAATGGCGACTAGTTTTAGTTGTCCATACTTTGTCAGCATCTTGTCTTCAACATCTATGGCTGAAGCGAGTGGGGTCATTAATACATATTGGCTTTGCGCAGGAATCTGAATAATTCCCTGTATCTTCTCATGTTGAATAATATTGGCTTGTGCTTCCTGATTTTTAAAACCGCCCGCCCCTTCTAAAACACAGCCTCGTTCATCCAGAAATACAACAAATGGCCAGTAATAGGCAGGATTATTCTGACGGGAAGCATAAGACTGAATCTGAATATTTTTAATATCAGATTTTAGCTTCACAATTTCATAATCAAACTCATCTGATTTCAGCGGTGCCCGTGGCCACAGATTAATGGATTTACCTGCACTAATCTCTTTCGCATTCTTAACTTTTTTATCTTTAAAACACTGCTTACCTAAGCTTTCTACAGATTCAGGCTGAGAAATACGATAGTAGGTTTGAGCCAGTACAATAGGACCAGAATCTACGATAGGTTGTTGAAACAAGGATTTTATAATCGACTGTCCAACTCCTTTTTCACGCTCAATCGTCTGTACACGTGTTGACCCAATATTTTTATCAACTATCCCTTCAGGCATACTATAGAAACGTTTTTTACCTTCCAGATTAAATTCTTTATTTTCCAGATATTCACTATCCACATATTCCACCCCTTCAACCTGACTGAAACCCTGTTTTTGAACAGGATCAGGTACTGCCTGAATGACAGGTTCAGGGGTTTGAAGCTGTGTCACTGGTGGTAAGTGATGCGGTAATCTAGACTCAACGTGTTTAGTTGGTTGTACTGGTTGTACTGGTTGTACTGGTTGTACTGGTTGTACTGGTTGTACTGGTTGTACTGGTTGTACTGGTTGTACTGGTTGTACTGGTTGTACAACCATATTATTTTTTTGCTCACCTGTTGTCACACTTTTTTCCACCGCCTTTGGCTCGGATTTTTTCAGATCCTGTGCAGTAGATGTAACGGGCGTAGTCAATTTTTTCGGAGTAGTGGCCGCTTGGTTTTTTGTTGTTTCTTTCTGCTCATTATTTTGACGTGGCACAACTAATGGTCGCCCATCGGGCCCAATGATCGTAATAAACTCTCTGGCATTTGTATAAAAAGACCATGGTACCAGACTTAATGCCAGTACCATTTTTATCCCTAAGTTCCCTGTTCTGATCATTTCTTCCTTACCAACGGGTGCGATAGTTCAAACCTAAAATTGTGATCTTGGTATCTGTTTTGACATTCAAGCCTGCATATGGATTCAGTAACAGGTTATTTACCCCGGTCTGGTTCGCTAGGCTACTGGTATTTGCTGGAATATTATCTTTACTGCGTAAGAAACCAATAGATAGATCCAGATCCGTATCTGCGTCAAAACGGTAGCCCACTCCTAAACCAAATAGCTGTGCACCATTAATCGGTACCATAGTATTGCGTTTATCTTTTGGAATGGCACTGGTACGTGGTTCATAGCCAGCACGAAGTTTCAGTCGGTCAGTTGCTGAATACTCTACTCCGATCCCGAAGTTCCATGGCGACTCAAACCTAAGCGGTAATGCAAGTGAAGAATCCGTTACATTGGCAGATAACAGTTTGGCAATCTTCAAGGCAGACAGGGTACGGTCGAACTCAAACTTGAATTGGTCCCAAGCAGCATAATCTGTCCAGCCAATATCAAAATTGACTTGTAGATCTGGCATTACCTTATATTTGATCCCCGCCTGAAAGTGAGCTGGGTATTCGAAATCCATGGAAACCAGACCTGATTCACTCGAAGGGATATAATTTGGAAAACCAAGAATTGCAGCCAAAATCTGGCCAGTTGGAGAGGTCATCAGACCTTTAATCATTTCCTGTGGCGCTTTGGCATTATCGATATGATATTTACCTTTTAAGCGCATTTTGGCCGCACTCTGGTAAACCATACCAAAACTGAAATCTTCAGTAGGCTCCCATAGAACACCCAGGTTATAGCTTGGACTTAAATTTTGTTCTAATGAAAGTTGCATTTGGCCAAATTTACCAAATGGGTTCATTCCTTCATCAGCATTACAGATCCCGAGCAACAAGATGTCAGTAATGATGTCAGAATTTTCTTTAAATGGTGTACATACGACTTCATCAATCATACGCAACATGCCAATCAGCTCATTGGGAAAACGTAAATCTGTTTTCATGGCAATGGCTTGATAAGACATCCCGATTGAAGCACCAATCGAAAGCTGGTCGTTGACTTCATAACCAATTGATGGAGATAAATATGTAATCCGCTCCAGAGCAACCTGTTGTCCCATAAAATTGGCAGGATTACCATCTTCATGACCAAAACCTGCAACTAGCGGTGCATAAACGGCAGTTGCATAAGTTGCTTTAGAGCCTGGTGGTTTATAAGAGACCCCCATGGTAGGTGCTGCCATCGGGAGGCCTTCACCCAAATCCACCATTTTTTTCAAAATTGGTACGTAGAGACTGACATACTCTACATCACCCTTCACTGGGCCCTTAAAATCTGTACATAAATCAGAAGACACTTCAGGTCCATCATTACAGACCATTGGATCATCTGAATAACCAAAAACGTTATATCCAGCAGGAACCGTAAATTCACGCTGAATATCAAAGTTCGCAACAATAATTTGCTGTTCGGTTTGTAAGCCTTCAATTTTAGCCAATGCAGCCGGGTTAAAGTGAATTGCATTCACTCCTGGCGGATCTGCAGTAACTGCGTTCCCCATAGACAATGCACGCAGGTCAACAGAAAGGTTGGTCCCTAATTGTGCAAAGGTATAACTTGAACAGCCCGCAAGAATAATTCCTGTTAATAACGGGCTAAGTCGAATGTTTTTCATACGACACCCCTATTAACTGAATTTCTTACCGAAACCTAAAATATCAAGTGGGAATGAAAGTCCCAGTGAAACATCTGGTGCATCTTCGGTCAGCCCTAATCCGACCGTACCATTTACAATGGTTTCTGGGGATACACGCACTCCTAAAGAAATCGCAAAAGTCGAGCTAGTCTGATCAGCGGCTGAATAGCTTTCACCCGTGTGATACTTAAATTCGGCACCAGTATTAAAGCTTTGTTGATATGACATGGTCATGGAAACATCATAGTTAAATGAATAAGCGAAACCGAAAGCGAAACCACCACTAATTCCTGGTTCAAATTCTTCAATAATGCGTGTACCACGACGCTGATCTAAGCCAGATTCCTTAAATCCATAATTTGCAGAAACAGAGGCAAATAGCACCACTGGATCAATATATTTACGTGTACTCGCCCCCACACCGGCTGAGTAATATCCCTTGCCTGCAGCCAGATCTTTTGCTGCATTAATTTCATATGGGCTATCACCTGTTTTAGTCGACAAATTAGCAAATAAAATAAGTGGTAAACGACCTGCTTTTAAAGGGAATGGCTCCCAACGTGCACCTAGACTAATATCCCCTAATCCTGCTGTAGAGGTATCTTTTAATAGATCTGTTTTAGCGACTAAAGGTAAAGAAGCTGTTAAGGTCAGGTTATCTTTCACCCCATACTGAAAAGTGAAAGTATTGGTCAGGCTATGTGTTGCATTTTCCTGAACACGGAGTTGATACAACTGGCCCTGTGCCATTTCCATATCGAGTTGTGTATCTCGATAATAGGTATAATCGATATCATAATAGGATGAAATCTCACCTTGTTTAATAAGTGAGTATTGACGCTCATTTGAAGTAAATACTTCTTCTAGACTCGCTTCCTGAGTAGCATCTCCTTCTTTTTTCTGTAAGGCTTGAGATGCATCTACTCCTTGAGTGGCTGGAGCTTCAACAGGTGCAGCTGTTTCAACAACAGCTTCTTCCTGAACTGTTTCATATCCTCCCAGTTCAGGCTCTGCTACAGCTTCCTCCTGAACTGTTTCATACCCCCCAAGTTCAGGTTCTTCTACAGCCTGAGTTGCTGCTGGTTCAGGCTGAATATCAACGGATGCGGCAGTCTCGACTACTTCTTCCTCAACCGTTTCATACTCACCCAGTTCAGGCTCATCCGCAGCCCATGCTACTCCCATGACCATCTGAATGCTGAGCGCCAAGAATGTCTTGTTCATCCATTTACTGTTCATATCCATTTCACCATTTTTAATTTTTCTATAGCCATCTTTTCATTTTATTTATTCTTGTAATAAAGTCTGAGAAAATTATATTGATATTCCCCAAATTTTTCTGAATCTACATTACGGTTACGATCCATACGGATAGTCGATGCTTTATCGGCAATTTTATCCATATAGAACTGTGGATACTGCATATCAACTAAAGCATAACGGTTAATGGTTGCATCTTCGACATGACGCATATCCGACTCTTTTAATGCCAAAAAGTTTTTTCGATATTGTTCAGGGACATTAATTAAATATAAAGTATTGTTTTCCCAAATTTCCTTAAATCGCTGTTCATCAAAACTGATATTACCTAGCGCAGGATCTGCAACATACACCCGTCCATTTTTATAAGCTTTGTACACGACAAAATGTTTAAATCCTGCATAGGAAATAGGAACAATGGCGGGCTGCCCCTGTTTAACCAGATCTTCAAATTCTCCACGATAGCCACCACTTTCCAGACCTAAGGCAGCAACAAAACGTTTCATATCAAGAAGGGAAAAGCTACGACGTTCGATGATTTTATCCGTTTCACCAAATTTCATTAGGCCATTCATGACTTGCTGCTCATCCAGCCGGGTACCTACATAGCCATTTAATAAAGTCGTAAGTGCTGCCGAACCACAACTATAATCATAAGCCTGACGCACAATTCCCTGAAACTGGTCTAACAGTGCAGGTTTGACTTCCACATGTTCGCGGTGCATACGTACGAAAGAATCATTTCTTGAATCAAGAACTTCAGTATAGTGAACAGCGCCTGGTGGCTGTTTTTTAATATCCAGAGCTTCTTTGGCAGCGTAATACATCAATGCCGAGCCCAATGCAATCTCTAACATATTCTTTTACTTTTCTTATCATTGGCATGATGTGCCTAATTTTTCTTTTTATAGAGTCTTCACTCTACTTCCCTGTAACTAGAAAGATACCTTCTTTTTCAAAAAAATACAGTCTTTTTTTATTTTTTTAGATAGATGTGGTAGTCATAAAAAAAAGCGCGTGTAAACACGCGCTTTTTTACAATGAAATTTAGTGACCGCGAATAGTAATCACTGCACCTGGATGGTAAACACCTTGCTGTCCAGCTGGAGTATAGTAAGTTTGCATGCCTTGAACTTCTATATCACCAATGGATTTTGCATCTGCACTACCTAAGCGAATACCTTGTACTTTCATATCATGCGCACCACTTGTGCTCAGGATTTGTACATAACCTTTCTCGTTATCGCCAGCGCCTGTTGCCCCAAATACACTGATGTCTTGGTTCAGCGTTAAATTAGCAGAGTTTGCATCTGTGACTTTAATTGTATCAAGATGGATCACACCTGCTGCACGGTTTGCAGCATCTGAACCGTCACCGTCACCTTGCTTAGTCGAGTTATCCAAAATACCAAGATTTTGGATGGTTAAGCCACCGATCATGTTTGCATTCAATTTAACCATTGCGCCTTGTGGTGCTGCACCCAATTGGATATTGGCAGACATTGGGCCAGTTTTAACAGACAATCCAGTTAAAATATCATTAACTACACCTGTACCACCACGACGCAGTGCGGTAGGATCATCAGTTCCACTGGCTTGAATACCAATTTTACCAATTTTAATATCTAAACCTGAAACTTGGGCACCAATATTGATGAATGGATTGCCAGCCCCCGCATCAGAGTCAATAGTTAAATCTGCAAGGTTACGTGATGTTAAAAGATAAGCGCCATTATTATCATAGTTTGCACCAATCACAATACCATGACTTTCGTTTGCATCACCAGCGATACCATTACCATAGATAGTAATCGCAGCAGCTCCACCTGTACCACCTAAATTAACAGCTTTACGAACAGAATCATATGTAGCTGTTTGTGTTGGGATATTAACTACAGCACCACCTTGATTCGTTGGTAATGTACCCCTTGTATAAGCAATAGCATTATTTGCATCTAATACTAAGCCATTCATGTTAATTGATGCACTTATACCCAAACCATCATTGTCATGAATAAATAACTTTTCAATTTCAATTTTAGAGATACCAATACCAATACTAAGACCGTCTTGACCAGTTGTTTCACTTAGAGATGCATCATCCATTGCTTGCATCGCCATTGCGTTTGCACTAAAAGCAACTGAAGCAGCTAAAGCCAATTTTGTGAATTTTTTCATTGTTTACTCTCCCAAGAGTACTATTTTTTTTGGTTGTGAATCACTCAGTGCTGACGTTGTGTTTTTTATTTTCTGACAACGCAAAGCATCTTTCCTTGAGTAATTTTGCTCGCCCACTTAAATTAACGTCGAGTCATATTTTGATCAACTGTTGTTGGTCGCAATATTGAGCTTACCGACAAACGGTATTTGATGATTTAGAAATATTTTTTCCTATTCTTGATATAAAATACCGGGTCATATCGGAATATGCGCTACTGAATGAACGAAGCTCCTTACCATTGTCCTTTAAGTTTTGCATCTCTTCAGCTTAAAGATCTATTGCATGCATTAAGCCCCTTAGATCACCTGGTATATTTAAATAATAATGGGCAGCCTTTTATTGCCTGCTGTGCACAGAAATATTTTATGGTGCAAGATGGGCAACCTCAGTCATTTAAGAGAGTGGATATCGAACAATATCAGGCTAATATAGCTAAACTCATCTTAGAGCTTGAGCAAACTCCAGATATTCAAGCGAATGAATTTTCTGGGGGTTATGTTGGGTTTATTGGCTATGATTACGCTGCTCAACAGCACATCCAATACCCGGAGCGAGCTCAACCTGGCTTATTTATCGGTCAATTTGATTCTTATATCAAGTTCGAAGCTGATCAATGGGTATTTTATAGTCATGATCCGCAAGCAGCAGATATTTTCAATCATCTTCAAAATCTATTAAATCAAGCCTCCATAGCGCCTAAGTTTCAATTAAAAACCCTTTGCAGCCCACGTTGGGACAAATCTCGCTATGCACAGACATTCCAGGATATTCAGGATTATATTCTAGCCGGTGATTGTTACCAGATTAACTTGACCCAGGAATTTACAGCACTGGCTGAAGGTTCATTATTAGAAACTGCACATGCTTTCTGGACATTAACCAATGCGCCATATGCGGGCTATCTTCGTATTGGTGATTTTGAATTATTGAGCTGTTCACCTGAACTGTTTATTGATTTTGAAGCACATCGAAAAATTGTCACCAAACCGATTAAAGGTACCATGCCACGTTTTGCCGATCCGGTGCTTGATGAACAATCCAAACAACGCTTAAAAGACTCAAAGAAGGATCAGGCTGAAAATGTCATGATTGTAGATTTACTACGCAATGACCTCAGTGTTTATGCAGAAACAGGTTCAGTCAAGACACCTAAGTTATTCAATATTGAGTCATTTAACCAAGTACATCATATGGTCAGCGAAGTCGAAGCGACCTTAAAAGAAGGTGTACATCCTTTTGAGGTATTGCTGTATGCACTTCCAGGTGGATCAATTACCGGTGCACCAAAGATTCGCGCCATGCAAATTATTGAAGAGTTAGAAGGTGCTCCACGTGGAGCGTATTGTGGTTCATTAGGTTATTTTAATTTTGATGGAACAGGAAGCTGGAATATTCTGATTCGCTCGATTCAGAAATATCAAGATGAGGTTTCACTTTGGGCTGGTGGCGGAATTACGATTTCTTCTGACTGTGATGCAGAATATCAGGAGTGTTTTGATAAAGTCGAGGCCATGCTGGATTTACTCAATACCTGGTATAAACCCGAATAAATAAAAAGCGGCTCAACCGAGTCGCATTTTTAATCCCTCCTAACCTCCCTTTAAAAAGGGAGGAATAGAGTTGTTCTTTATTAAATAGGAGGTTGGGGATTACGCCAAAATATCGGTTTTCAATGTATCCACTAAACGCTGATTTTGCTCATCTGTACCAATGGTAATACGTAAAAATTGATTGATACGAGGTTTATTAAAGTAACGTACGATAATGCCGCGTTCCCGTAATTCAGCTGCTAACTCACCTGCATCTTTTGATGGTAGTGAAGCAAAAATAAAGTTCGCACTTGATTGCAAGACTTTGAAACCGAGCTCATTCAACTGATTAACCAGTTTTTCACGACTGGCAATCACTTTAGCATTTTGTGCTTCAAAGTATTCCTGATCTTCGAATGAAGCCACTGCAGCCGCAATCGCAAAACGATCCATTGGATAAGAGTTAAAGCTGTTTTTTACCGCTTCAAGCGCCGCAATCAGATGAGGTTGCGCAATCGCGAAACCAACACGTAGGCCAGCTAAAGAGCGGGATTTTGAAGTCGTTTGGCATACGACTAGATTCTCATATTTCTCAATCAAACTTACTGCTGATTCAGCGCCAAAATCTACATAGGCTTCATCAATGACGACTACTGAATCTGGATTCGCCTGCAGAATTTCTTCAATAGCAGACAAACTAAGCGCAATACTGGTTGGCGCATTCGGATTGGTGATAATAATGCCGCCATTTGGCTGTTTATAATCATCTACCACAATTTCAAAATTTTCATTGAGTGGCAAGATTTTGGTTTTGACACCAAAGAACTGGCTATAAACCGGATAGAAGCTATAGGTAATATCTGGATAAAGCAGTGGCTGTTCCTGAATAAAGAAGGCTTTAAAAATATGTGCCAAGACTTCATCAGAACCATTGCCTACAAAGACATTTTCAACAGTAACATTTTGCTGTTTAGCTATGGCATATTTTAATTCAGATGCATCTGGATCTGGATAAAGACGTAAAACATCTGCGCCATTGGCTAAAACTTTTTGCACCGCTTCCACGACTTTCGGTGATGGTGGATATGGATTTTCATTGGTATTTAATTTTAAAAGGTTTTGAATTTTGGGCTGTTCGCCTGGAACGTAAGGCTCTAGCTCACGGACTTCAGGGCTCCAAAAACGCATTTGCTCTATGGTGATATTCGACATTTTCTATTCTCAAATTCCCTCTCCTTTTAGGAGAGGGTTAGGGAGAGGTCAAATAATTCCCCTTACCTAACCTCTCCCGAAGGGAAAGAAATATCTTTTATTTAATATAAGTATTTAATTACTGATAACGGTAGCGTGCTGAACGGGCATGCGCATCCAGATTTTCCTGCTGTGCCAGAACATCTGCAGTTTTCGCAAGGGTTTTCACACCATCTTCAGAACACATAATCAGGCTTGAACGTTTCTGGAAATCATACACACCCAGTGGTGATGAGAAACGTGCTGTACCCGATGTCGGTAATACATGGTTTGGACCTGCACAATAGTCACCAATCGCTTCAGGCGTATAACGTCCCATGAAGATCGCACCGGCATGGCGAATCTCTTCAGCCATTTCTTGAGCTTCATCCAGACACAGCATTAAATGTTCAGGTGCTACTTGGTTAATCAGCTCAATACCTTCAGCACGATCTTTCACAAGCACTAATGCACCACGATTGGCAATTGAAGTGCGGGCAATTTCTGCTTTTGGTAGAGCTAGCAAATGCTCTTCAATTGCTTGTTCTACTTCACTTAATAGCTGTTCATCAGGCGTAATAAATACAGCTTGAGCCACCGTGTCATGTTCAGCTTGAGATAACAAATCCATTGCTAACCATTTGGCATTGTTCTGCCCTTCTGCATAAACCAGAATTTCTGAAGGACCAGCAATCATGTCGATACCGACCTGACCAAATACTGCACGTTTTGCCGCAGCCACAAAACGGTTACCTGGACCAGTGATTTTATCGACACGTGGAATGGTTTCTGTACCATAGGCCAATGCAGCAACCGCTTGTGCGCCACCAATGGTAAATACACGGTGTACGCCAGCCAGATAGGCAGCAGCCAAGACCAATGGATTCAGTTCACCATTTGGAGCAGGCACCACCATAACAATTTCACCTACACCTGCCACATGTGCAGGAACAGCATTCATTAACACCGAAGATGGATATGAAGCCAAGCCACCTGGTACATAGATCCCTACGCGATCCAATGGCGTCACTTTCTGACCCAAGGTATTACCTAGAGCATCGACATACGTCCAACCATCCTGTTTTTGTGCCTGATGGAATTCGCGAATACGGTTTGCAGCCAATTCTAAGGCTTCACGCACTTCAGTCGTTAAGCCTTCGAAAGCTGCTTTAAGTTGCTCTTGAGTCAGTTCCAAATCTGAAAATTGATGCGCTGGATGTCGATCGAACTGCTGAGTCAATTTAAGAACATGAGCATCACCATGCTGACGTACGTCAGCAATAATTTGGTCTACAGTTTTTAAAAGTTCAGGATCATTCACGGTTTCAAAAGCCAACAAGTCAGCAAACGCTTGCTTGAAGTTTTGATCTTGTGTAGATAAACGTCGCATCAATTTACCCATAAGGTTTGAATTCGAAGGCTTTAGTTTACCTGTTTTCAAAGACTTTGTCGGTAGCTAGAACAGACTTGTGCTATGAGTTTTATTGGAAATAGCTTTTGATAAAATTGATGAAAGCATTGAGCTTCTTATATTTATAATCAGCAATAAAAAACCGCCCAAAGTGGGCGGTCTTTGATCAAGCTTAAATTTAAGCTTTTTTCGCCTGTTCGCGTGCTTCCACTGCTTGCTCAAGCTGGGCAAGAATTGGATTCAGCAATGCTTGCTTACGTTTAAAGCTGGCTTTGTTCACAATCAGACGTGAAGAGACTTTGCAGATTTCTTCAAGTGGCTCAAGACCATTGGCACGCAGTGTATTGCCTGTATCGACCACGTCAACAATGTAATCACCTAAACCCACCAATGGTGCAAGTTCCATTGAACCATAAAGCTTGATCACATCAACCTGTTCACCGAGGCTCGCGTAGTATTGACGGGTCAGATTCACGTATTTAGTCGCAATTTTTAAACGGCCTTTCGGACGCTCCATGCCGACTTTACCTGCTGTCATCAATTTGCAGTTGGCAATTTTAAGATCTAATGGTTCATAGACATTTTGCGCGCCATGTTCCATCAACACATCTTTACCTGCTACACCGATATCTGCCGCACCATTCTCAACATAAGTCGGCACATCAGAGGCACGTAAAATCAGGATACGCACCTGTTTATGCGTGGTTGGAAAAATCAGCTTACGTGATTTATCCGGATCTTCCAGCAGGTTAATCCCTGCTGTTTCAAGCAGAGGTAAAGTTTCTTTTAAGATACGGCCCTTGCTTAATGCTAACGTTAAACCATGATCAAAATTGCCCATTACGTCAAAGTTTGGATCATCGTTTCTCATATCACTCATTAACTTACTCGCTTAATTTGGGCACCTAAACCTTGTAACTTTGCTTCGACATCTTCATAACCGCGGTCAATATGATAAATACGGTCAATCAATGTTTCTCCTTCGGCTGCAAGTGCTGCAAGAACTAAAGAGAATGAAGCACGTAAATCTGTTGCCATCACAGGTGCTGCAGAAAGTTTTTCTACACCCGTTACGACAGCATCATTACCTTCGACCTGAATATTGGCTCCCATACGGGCCAATTCAGGAACATGCATAAAACGGTTTTCAAAAATCGTTTCAGAAATTGTGGCAAATCCACGGCCAATGGCATTGACTGCCATTAACTGGGCTTGCATATCTGTTGGGAAATCTGGATGTGGCAAGGTACGGAAGCTCACCGCTTTCGGACGTTTGCCCATCATATCCAGTTCAATCCAGTCATCACCACGAGTGACTTCTGCGCCCATTTCCTCAAACTTATCTAGTACAGCTTCCATTAAAGCCGGATCTGTATGCGTGGTTTTAACACGTCCACCAGTAATGGCTGCAGCAGCCAAGTAAGAACCGGTTTCAATACGGTCGGCCACTACTGCATATTCACAGCCATGCAGGCTTTCTACACCGGTAACCACTAGGGTATCGGTATCCAGACCTTCAATTTTCGCACCCATCTTAATCAGCATTTGAGCAAGATCGGTAATTTCAGGTTCGCGCGCCGCATTACGAATCGTGGTCACACCATCCGCCAATACTGCAGCCATCAGAATATTTTCAGTACCACCCACAGTCACCATATCAAAGACAACTTCACCGCCTTTCAGACGACCATCGACTTTAGCATGGACATAGCCGGCCTCAACCTCAATCTCGGCACCTAAAGCTTCTAGTGCTTTCAAATGCTGATCGACTGGACGAGAACCAATCGCACATCCACCTGGCAGGGATACTTTTGCACTACCGTAGCGCGCCAATAGAGGACCAAGCACCAAAATAGAAGCACGCATGGTTTTTACGAGTTCATAAGGTGCAAACTGGTTATCCAAAGTAGAGGTATCTGCAATAACTGTATCGCCTTCATAGCTAATTGTGATCCCAAGACCTGCGATCAGCTTCACCAAGGTATTTACATCTTTTAGATTTGGAACATTTTTAAGTGTGATTGGCGTATCAGCAAGAATCATTGCTGCTAATAATGGAAGCGCTGCATTTTTTGCACCAGAAATACGCACTTCACCGTCGAGCTTAATACCGCCCTGAATTAAGAATTTATCCATTAATTGATTAAGCTCCAAATAAGCTTGCTTTACGCCATTCTTCTTTGGTCAATGCACGAATGGTCACAGCATGCACTGCACCACTGGCAATATGGGAATTGAGAGGAGCATAAACAGCTTGTTGACGTGCAACCGGACGTTTACCTTCAAACTGATCATCCACAATACGGAGATCGAATTTTCCGCCCTGACCACTCACAGCAACATCCGCCTCAGGAAAAGCGGCTTTTAAAATTTCAGCGAGCTGTTCATTATTCATCACAAGACCTCTTATAGGACTAAGGGTGTAAAACGAGTCATTTTACTATAAATGTAAAAAATAATTCATTAGTCACATACATTATATATATAAAAAAAGAGGCTTTTAAAAACCTCTTTTTCCCCATTTGGTCGCTTAAATGGCTAAACTCTGATGATTCAGCTGCATTTCGCGATATCGGTCAATCTGTTTTTTTAATTTTTCCGTCAAAATTTTAATTGAGGTATACATGTCATCAGCATTAGCATGGGCAAAAAACTCAATACCCGGTAAACGGACAATCGCTTCTGCGATATGGTTACTACTGCCTCTTTTTGAGCGCTTATCAATCTGATGATCTTTGGAAAGCTTAACCTGCATGCTGTTCACCTGATCCAGATGTTTGGTCATCTGTGAAAATTTCGTTTTTATAGTTTCTTCAATCGCTGGCGTAATTGATAAATGATGTCCACGAATTGTTATTTGCATAGTTCTATCCCTCACCTTCGTTAGGATCAGAAGAGTCACAGTTAAAAATGAAAAGAATACAATAACTTGCTCAAGCAAAATCGTGATTTAAAGCATTTATTCAGATCATTTTTACCATTCCTCAAAAGAAAAAAAGATTCATTACGATGTCATAATGAATCTCTAGAATAATCAAATTTCAAAAACTAGATCAAGACTTTTCGCTCAGAAGAGGAAGGAATATGTAACGATTCACGATATTTCGCGACCGTGCGTCGTGCCACATCAATCCCCTCTTCTTTCAAAAGATTGGCAATTGCATTGTCCGATAAAGGCTTACGTGCATTTTCTTCAGCAATCATTTTCTTAATTTTGGCACGGATCGCAGTAGATGAAGCCTCACCACCCGAAGTCGTTCCCACATGACTCGAGAAGAAGTATTTCAGTTCGAATAATCCACGTGGGGTCAGCATATATTTGTTAGTCGTTACACGAGATACAGTTGATTCATGTAGTTCCACTTCTTCAGCAATATCACGTAAAACCAGAGGCTTCATACCTTCAGGGCCAATTTCTAAAAAACTTTTCTGATGTTCAACAATACAGGTGGCTACTTTCAATAAAGTTTTATGACGTTCATCGATGCTTTTAATAAAGTTTTTCGCTTCCAGCATCTGATTACGCAAATATTGATTATCTTCGCTCTGATCAGCACGACGAATCATATTGGTATAAAAAGAATTTAGTCTCAACTTAGGCATCACATCAGGGTTTAACGTCACCTGCCAGCAGTCATTCTTTTTCATTACCACGACATCGGGGATCTGATAATCAGATTCCTTACTTTCAAACTCCAGTCCCGGATATGGTTTAAGAGTTTTTAGTAAATCAACCGCACAGCGTAATTGTTCCTGATTTAAACCAGTTTGCTTAATGAGTTTTGGTAATTCATTGGTAATCAGCAGCTCATAATGTTGCAGCAATTTAACCGCATCATTACGACAAGGGGTATTAACTGGTAGGCTATCCAACTGAATCAATAAACACTCAGCTAGGTTTCTGGAACCCACCCCAATCGGATCAAGACGCTGAATATGCTTGAGAACAACGAGTACTTCATCCTCTTCGATTTCTTCCTCATAATCCATGGAAGATAAAAGATGTTGTACTGATGCAGTAATTTCGGAAATTTCTGCATCCAGAAAACCCTTTTCATCTAGAGAATCAATAATGCAGTATGCAATCAGCTGATCAATGCGAGAAAAGTGCAGCAGATTAACCTGCTCGAGCATATATTCTTGTAGGCTTTGCTGGCTTTGACGATTGTCTTCGCGCTCTTCGAACTCTGCTGCACCCAGACTTGTCGGTTGATGAGTATAGACATCATCCCAGTCGGTATCTACAGGTAGATCGTCCGGAAGATGGTCTGCATTGAGCTCATTGGTTAAATCCTTTTGACTCGTATCAACAGTAGAAAGACTTTCAACACTGATTTGCTCTTCAACTTTTTCTAACAAAGGATTACTATCAAGTTGTAGCTGGATTTCTTGCTCTAGTTCCAGACTGGATAATTGTAATAAGCGGATTGCTTGTTGTAACTGTGGAGTTAATGACAGCGAGTTGGCAATTCGTAATCCCACTGATAGTTTCATATGACCCCCTAATAAAAATCTCGTTTTATAAGCAATTTTCATGCCGTTTTAACTTTTATAACATAGTTTGATAAAAAAACACACAAAACTATAATAATTTCATAAACTTTAACGTCATTTTTATATAATTTTCTAAGCATTATTAATCACTTATTTTTATTAAACAGTAATTAATCTATTTATAAATTAATATAATTTGACTTAATTTTTTAAATCCCACGCATAAAAAAAGCCCCCTGCGTGAGCAGAGGGCTTTTGGAATAATGAGCTGGCGATGACTTACTCTCACATGGGAGACCCCACACTACCATCAGCGCTAAGAGGTTTCACTTCTGAGTTCGGGAAGGGA